>CAIPDT010000032.1 GCA_903863905.1 uncultured Methylococcaceae bacterium | reverse complement strand
TAGTTATAAATTTCAGTGAATCTTAATTGATAATAGTATCAATTAAAGTATTATTATTATAAACATGGCATAATAAACAGCTTTATTATACCTGTTGATTAATGATGTTATTGAAGTCCATCCCACTTTCATCAAAGTGTCTATTGATTCTGCGTTGTTTCTTTCTAGACAAATTATGATGTTAAACGATCAAAAACTGCGTGAACTAGGTTTGGCAGTTATTCAAGTTGAAGCCGAAGCGATTAATGCGTTAGCTGAACAAATTAATGATAATTTTGTGGGTGCTTGTAAATTATTATTTAATTGTTCAGGTCGAGTGATTGTGATCGGTATGGGAAAGTCTGGTCATATTGCGGGTAAAATTGCGGCAACGTTGGCCAGTACAGGTACGCCTGCTTTCTTTGTGCATCCGGGGGAAGCGAGTCACGGCGATTTGGGTATGATTACTCAACAGGATGTGATCCTCGTGTTATCTAATTCAGGTGAAACTGAAGAAATCTTAAAAATATTGCCACTTATTAAGCGGTTAGGGGTGTCCTTAATCGCGATGACCGGTAATCCTTTGTCCACATTGGCGCTTGAAGCCACTATCCATATCAACGTTTCTGTTCAGCAAGAAGCTTGTCCTTTAGGGCTTGCCCCCACATCAAGTACCACCGCTGCCTTAGTGATGGGTGATGCCTTAGCCATCTCTTTGCTTGAAGCCAAAGGCTTTACTCGAGATGACTTTGCGTTATCGCATCCTGGAGGTAGTTTAGGGCGTCGATTGTTACTTAGAGTCAGTGACATTATGCACACAGGTATTGATATTCCTTCAGTTCTGGAAACGGCTTATATCAGTCATGCTTTATTAGAAATGACAGAGAAAAAATTAGGGATGACGGCTATTGTTAATACCGATTCCCAAGTGATTGGTATTTTTACCGATGGTGATTTACGGCGCACGTTGGCAAAAAATAGTGATTTGCATCACACCATGATTAATACAGTTATGACATCACCCTGTGCTTTAATTACGGCTGATATATTGGCGGCTGAAGCGATGCAAATTATGGAGCAAAAGAAAATTAATGCTCTGATTGTTGTTGATGAGCATCAGCAAGCGGTCGGCGCCTTAAATATGCATGATTTAATTCGAGCGGGTATTGTGTGATGATGCTTCAAATGACTGATATTATTGAGAAAGCAAAAAAACTTAAACTGTTAATTCTTGATGTTGATGGTGTATTAACAGACGGTAAGTTGTTTTTTGATCATCAAGGCAATGAATATAAATCTTTTCATGCCCGAGATGGTCATGGCATTAAGTTGTTACGTCAAGCAGGTGTTGAAATAGCGGTTATTTCGGGAAGAAAATCTGCCTCGGTCGCACTTAGAATGAAAAACTTAGGTATCACGCATGTTTATCAAGGTCATGAACATAAATTAGAGGCGTTTTATGAGATTCTTGAAAAAGTAGGAGTTAGTACTGATCAAACTGCTCATGTGGGAGATGATCTATTAGATTTGCCTATTATGACGCGTGTGGGTCTTGCCATTGCGGTTGCTGATGCCAATTTTGCCGTATTACAACACGCGCATTGGTGTACCTCGCTTCCAGGAGGATTGGGGGCTGTTAGGGAAGTGTGTGATTTGGTTATGCAGGCACAAGGAACTTTTGATGCTGTTTTAAATGCGTATTTAAAATGATCTTAAGCGAAAATAAAGGTTATATTTTATTGGGTATTATTGCGTTGTTAAGTGCGTGGCTGGTTAATTTAACCACGCCCATTTTCTTTAATTCCACTCCATTAATGGAACATAGTCCAGATTATTTTGGAACGGCCTATATTAAGTGGGAAATGAATGAGCAGGGGACGCTAAAAAATAAATTATTGGCGGATAAAATTCTGCATTACAGTGATGATGGTACGACTCATACAGTGAGTCCATTGATGTTTTTTTATAATAATAAAACACCGCCTTGGGTTATAAAATCAGAAACTAGCATCTTATCAGCAGATGGTAAGGATCTATTTTTAAATGGTCAGGTTATAATTAGTCGGGCAAAAGCGAGTGGTATAATTCCTCTGACTATTAATACCCAAATGTTAAAGGTCAATCCAGGTTCTAGTTACGCAGAAACTCAAGAGTGGGCTGAACTCATTAGTTCATCGAATAAAACAACAGGGAATGGCATGAAAATGACCTATATTGAGCCAGTCCATGTGCAATTGCTTGCCAATGTAAAGGGGAGTTATGACTCTAAATAAAAAAATGTCTCGGTTTGCCTTTTTACTGATATTGATTAGCGTTAAGGGGTGGGCTTTAGAAAGTGATGCTCAGCAACCGATTGTGATTGATTCAAATACGGCAACCTATGACGATGCCTCAGCAACCAGTACCTATGTGGGTAATGTTATTTCAGTGCAAGGCAGTATCCGAGTTAACTCAGATAAACTGGTGGTGCATTTCATTAATGGTGATGCTGAAAAGTTGGTTTTTACAGGGAAAAAAGCAAAGTTTAAGCAAACGCCCGCAGAAGGTGAAAAGGATATTACGGGTGAAGCCTTAACGGGTGAGTTTTATCCTAAAAAGGATTTGTTAGTTCTGATTGATGATGCTACTGTTTGGAAAGACAATGGTACCTATTCAAGTCAGTTGATTGAATATAATATTAAAACATCTTTAGTTAAAGCAGGTGAAAAGACCTCTGACTCTAAACGAGTGCATGTCATAATCGAACCTAAGGCTAATTAAGTATGGCGACATTAGCGGCACACCAACTCATTAAAACTTATAATAAACGCAATGTGGTTGATGGAGTTTCTTTACACGTCACTAATAATGAAGTAGTTGGGTTACTGGGGCCAAATGGTGCCGGTAAAACAACGAGTTTTTATATGATGGTTGGCTTAATTAAGGCAGATAAAGGTAAAATAACTTTAAACTCTAAGGATATTACCCATGACCCCATGCATATCAGGGCGATTAGTGGGATAGGATACTTGCCACAAGAGCCTTCTATCTTTAGAAAATTAACGGTTGCTGATAATCTTCGGGCTGTTTTACAACTCCGTGCCGAATTAAGTTTTGGGCAAGTAGAGTTAATGATTGAAGAGTTATTACAAGAATTTCATATTGAACATTTACGTCATCAGATTGCTTTAGGCTTGTCTGGTGGAGAAAGAAGGCGAGTTGAAATTGCGAGAGCTTTAGCGAGTAACCCACAGTTTATCTTATTAGATGAGCCGTTTGCGGGTGTTGATCCTATTTCAGTAGATGAAATTAAAAAAATTATAGAGCACTTAAAACAGCGAGGTATTGGAGTATTGATTACTGAGCATAATGTAAGAGAAACCTTAGGTATTTGTGATCGTGCGTATATACTTAATGGCGGTAAAGTGATTGCAGAGGGTTCTGCTGACGCTATTGTTGCCAATCAAGAAGTGCGTGATGTTTATTTAGGTAAAAACTTTATACTTTAAGGTAATACAATGAGAGCGGGTCATCTAATTAGAATTAGATTAATCTACAGTATTACTCTTACACCATAGTGAGCAGATGAAACAATCTTTAAATCTTAGGCTAGGCCAACAATTAACCATGACGCCACAGTTGCAACAAGCGATTAAGCTATTGCAAATGTCTACACTTGATTTACAGCAAGAAATTCAGCAAGCTCTTGAATCTAATATCATGCTGGAAATAAATGATGAAGAGAGTGGTTCACGTGAAGGTTTAATTAGTACTGAAAAGAAGCTTGAAAATACGGAATCCTATACCAGCGAAGGTTCTCAAACTAATATACCAGATGAATTACCTATTGATTCTTCATGGGATGATATTTATGAAACATCTTCATCACCGGGTTTAAATAATAACGAACCCGTTGAATTTGAAAGTCAGCGCAGTAATAGCTCAACTTTGTTAGATCATTTGTTGTGGCAATTAGAGTTAACGCCTTTTTCTGAGCGTGATCATGCCATTGCCATGGCGGTTATCGATTCAGTGAATGAAGATGGTTATTTAAGCAGTTCCCCAGAAGATATTTTTGAGGGCTTGCAGAATCAATTTGATGATCTTGAGTTTGATGAGTTTAATGCCGTCTTACATCGAGTTCAACAGTTTGAACCCAGTGGTGTCGCGGCGATAGATTTAAGTGATTGTTTACGTTTACAGTTGTTACAATTACCTGAATCAACGCCCTATAGGGCTGAAGCTTTAGTGGTGGTTACCCGGTATTTGAAATTACTCGCGACCCAAGAACAAACTAAATTAATCCGAAAACTGGAGGTGACAGAACGTCAACTCACAGAGGTCGTGGCTTTGATTAGAACCTTAGACCCAAGGCCGGGAGCACAAATACAAGAATCAGATTCAGAGTATGTGATTCCCGATGTGTATGTCGCTAAACATAATGACGTGTGGCAAGTTAATTTAAACCCTGATATTGCGCCTAAGTTACGTATTAATCCTTTTTACTCAAATTTGATTAAGAGGGCTGATAACAGTAAGGATAATGTGTGTATGAAGGATCATTTGCAGGAAGCTAAATGGTTTATAAAGAATTTACATAATCGAAATGATACTCTATTGCGCGTGGCACGCAGTATTGTTGAAAAGCAAACTGGTTTTCTGGATCATGGGTCCATTGCTATGAAACCCATGGTGTTAAGGGATATAGCAGAAGAGCTTAAATTGCATGAGTCGACTATCTCTAGGGTGACGACTCATAAGTATATGCATACGCCTAATGGTATCATTGATTTTAAATATTTCTTTTCGAGTCATGTTTCAACAAAAGACGGAGGAGAGTGCTCATCCACTGCCATCAGATCTTTTATTAAAGAGTTAATCGACAATGAAAATCAAGGAAGACCTTTAAGTGATAGTAAAATTGCCGATTTTTTACAAGCAAAGGGCATTAACGTTGCCAGAAGAACCATCGCAAAGTATCGAGAAGCGATGCTGATTTCTTCATCAAGTCAACGTAAACGTATTTTGTAGCGACAAATAGATAGTACCAACCCAATCAATTTACAAAAATTTATAATAAGGAGTTTAATCTATGCAATTAATAATAACAGGCCGCCATCTTGAAGTCACCGAAGCTTTAAAAGACTATGTTGATTCAAAATTTGAAAAATTAGCCCGTCATTTTGAAAGTGTTACCGATGTACACGTTATTTTAAGTGTAGAAAAATTAATTCAAAAAGCAGAAGCAACACTGCAATTAGGCGGTACTCATTTGTTTGCTGAAGATCATCAAGAAGATATGTATGTTGCAATTGATGCTTTAGTTGATAAATTAGATCGTCAAATCATTAAGCACAAAGAAAAAACGGGCAACCACAGATAATATAATATCGAGGTACAAGGGTGACTATCTATATCATTCATTATTCCCTTGTACCTTATCAATCTACACCTTAAATATGAAGTTATTAATAGTCAGCGCATTATCAGGTTCTGGAAAAAGTATTGCTTTAGATACCTTAGAAGATTGTGGATATTATTGTATTGATAATCTCCCGCTCAACTTGCTTCAAGAATTTATTAATAAGGTCATGTTCTCTGACCAAAAAGCCTACGCTAAAACAGCGATAGGTGTTGATGCTAGGAATCAATATGAGAGTTTAGCTAACTTCTCTGAAAGCTTAAAAATGATTCGCGATAAAGGAATTGATTGCGAAATAATTTTTATGCAGGCAGAAGAATCAACATTATTAAAGCGTTACAGTGAGACGCGACGAAAACATCCTTTGACTGATTATAATGTGCCTCTTAAAGAAGCCTTAAAAATTGAAAAGGAAATGTTGACCCAGATTGCTCGGCACGCCAATGTCATTATAGACACCAGTCGTACCCATTATCATCAATTACGTGAACTGATCAGAGAACAAATCGGTGAGCGAGATGTAAAGCATATCTCCCTACAATTTCAATCCTTTGGCTTTAAGCACGGCGTGCCTTTAGATGCTGATTTTGTGTTTGATGCTCGCAGTTTACCTAACCCTTATTGGATTCCAGAGTTACGTGCTTTAACAGGTAAAGATCAGCCTGTCTCAGACTTTCTTAGAAAAGAACCCTTAGTTGAAGAGTTCTTTCAAGATGTTTCTAGTTTTCTTGAACGCTGGTTACCGCGTTTCGAAGCAGAAGGCCGCAGTTATTTAACGGTGGCTATTGGTTGTACAGGCGGTCAACATCGCTCGGTTTATGTCGCTGACTTGTTAGTTGACCACTTTAGACGTCCCTTGGTTAATGTCATTGTTCGACATCGGGAGCTTCATTAGAACTGCGATCTTTTTACCATAAAGTTTCGGCCTTTTATTTTACCGTTTTTGAGACAAATTAAGGCTTTGTCGGCACTATCTTGTTTAATGGCTACATAGGCATGGGCATCAAAAATATCAATCTTTCCAACCTCTGAACCGCTAATGCCAGCGGTACCCGTTAAGGCCCCTAAAATATCTCCAGGACGGACTTTATCTTTACGACCGCCATCAATCCATAGAGTGACCATGGGTGGTTCAAAGCGTTGTTCGTATTTTAATTGAAAAGGCGCAACCTCATCCCATTTAGCGGTGGTATTTTGGTATTCTTCAATGCCTTTAACCCGGTTAAGTTCTGCTTCTGTACAAAGACTTAACGCTAAGCCGTTTTTACCCGCTCGGCCGGTTCGACCAATTCTGTGCACATAGATTTCAGGGTCCCAAGGCAAGTCATAGTTAATGACGGCTTGTAAGTCTTTAATATCTAAACCACGTGCAGCGACGTCAGTCGCCACTAAAATTGAGCAACTGTTATTTGCAAAACGGACCAAGACTTGGTCTCGGTGTTTTTGTTCTAAGTCACCATGTAAAGCTTGTACAGAAAAGCCACAATTTTCTAGGGAACTGGCGATGTCTTGGCATTCTCTTTTGGTGTTACAAAAGACCACCGTTGATTCAGGGCGGTGATAGGCTAATAAATAGCCGAGTGCGTTGATACGTTGACTTTTTTCAATTTGATAAAAGCGTTGCTCAATGACACTGTCATGGTGATGGCTTTCAATACTGACCGATAAGGGCTTGTATTGAAACTTTTGGCTGATTTCTCTAATAGGTTCAGCATAGGTCGCTGAAAAAAGTAAGGTTTGACGGTGCGTAGGTGCATAAGAGATTACGTCGGTTATCACTTCTTCAAAGCCCATGTCCAACATCCGATCGGCTTCATCTAAGACGACGATTTTTAAATTACTTAAGCGTAAGCTACGTTTACGTAAATGTTCTTGGACTCGGCCGGGCGTACCGACGACCACATGAACGCCATGTTCAAGGGAGCCGACCTGAGGGCCAAAAGGCACTCCGCCACATAAAGACAGTACTTTTATATTTTGAGTGAAGCGGGCTAGTTTACGAATTTCTTTACAGACTTGATCCGCGAGTTCTCGGGTTGGACAAAGAATTAAGGCTTGTACTCTAAAACTGCTAAAATCTAAACGAGACAATAAGCCAATGCCAAAAGCGGCGGTTTTACCACTTCCGGTTTTAGCTTGGGCAATAATATCTCGTCCTTCTAAAATATGTGGTAATGTTTCGGCTTGAATCGGGGTTAAATGGGTATAACCTAGGGATTCAATATTTTCAAGAAGGGCAGGCTTTAACGGTAACGACGAAAATTCAATAGTATTCACAAGGACTCTTTATATCAAACACAGCGGGTGACGAATTGTCACTCTATAACGTGTTATGATAACAGATAACACGTGTTAACTGATTGAATAACTGGATTAATCAAGCCACTCGTCTATTTTATTCGCATTTAAAAAAGCGTATTATAAAACGTAAATATCTATATTAATTGGGTCATTATGACATTGAATACAAGGACAGCCACCGCTCATGCGGTTAAAGGTAGTAAATCTTCTTTCTCAATTCCTGTTTCTGGCGTGGCTCTTATCAGTACTTTATTGATAGGAGGTTGTACCTTAGGGCCTGATTTTAAAAGTCCTCAAGGCCCGGATATCAAAAGTTACACACCTGAGACGGCCTCGGGACAAATCATTACGTCAGGTTCGACTTCAGCTAAATCTCAGTCGGTTGTGTTTGGTAAAGAACTGCAAGGGCAATGGTGGACCTTATTTAATTCACCGGCCTTAACCCAATTAATTGGTCGTGCTTTGCAGAAGAACCCAGATTTACAATCTGCTTCGTATGCTTTAACTCAAGCCCATGAAAGCACTCTTGCGATGCAAGGTTCCTTATTCCCCGCTTTAGACTTAGTGACGCGGAGTACCAATCAAAAAATATCAGGATCTCAATTTGGTAATCCAAGTTTTTCGGGGTCGACTTACACAGTGTCCAGTGGCTCGGTACAAGTCGCTTATACCTTAGATGTGTTTGGGGCGATCAGACGACAAATTGAAAGTCTTGAGGCTGAAGAAGCCTATCAGCGTTTTCAATTAGAAGGCGTGTTTTTAACTTTGGCTTCAAATGTTGCTATCAGTGCTATTCAAGAAGCGGGGTTAAGAGCCCAAATTAAAGCAACAGAAGAGATTATTGCCGCTCAAGAAAGGCAACTTGGTGTGGTTAAGCATCAGGTCGAATTAGGGGGGTTGGCTAAAATAAATCTGTTAGCTTTACAAGCCAATTTAGAGCAAACCCGAACCACTTTGCCGCCGTTACAACTTCAATTGGCTAAGACTCGACATCGTTTAACTACTTTAGTGGGTGAGTTACCGAATCACGATTTGCTTGAGCAATTTACCTTAAAGGATTTACATTTACCTGAACAGTTACCTTTAAGCTTACCGTCAAAATTAGTTCAGCAACGTCCTGATATTAAAGCCCAAGAAGCATTATTACATGATGCCAGTGCGCAGATTGGTGTCGCTACGGCCAACTTATTGCCTAATTTTACAATTAGTGCCAATGTAGGTTCTATTGCAACGCACTTAGGGGATTTATTTGTCCCTGGCAGTGTTATTTGGAGTGTGGGCGGAAATATGTTGCAACCCGTGTTTCATGGTGGGGCTTTACTTCATAAGCGACGCGCAACTTTGGCGGCTTATGAGCAGGCGGCAACGCATTATAAAAGTACGGTCTTGCAAGCCTTTCAAAATGTGGCTGATACTTTAAGTGCCTTAGATCTAGATGCGAATACCTTAAAGGCCCAAGATGCCTCCGTACAAGCCGCTTTGGATACCTTATCTTTAACGCGTCAACAATACCAGATCGGTGCAGTCAGTTATGTGGCTTTATTGACCGCTGAACAAAGTTATCAAAAAGCCTTACTTGGTCAAATCTCGGCGCAAGCAACTCGCTATATGGATACGATCACCTTGTTTCAGGCTTTGGGTGGCGGTTGGTGGCAACGAGCGGATTTACCCGCGCACTTAAAGGCCGAACAAAAAAAACTGTCTCAGTAACGCTTGAGTCAAGGACGTACTCCCCCTTTATATTGTTTTATAAAAATGTTTGCAAAACTCTCTGATAGGATATTTAGATGATTAAACGCATGATCATTATGCTCATGATAGTGGGTGTGATACTCGCCGGAATTTTTGGATTTATTCGCTTTAAAGGTCAAATGATAAAGCAATTTATGTCCGCACAAGGTGAGCCGATTCAAACCGTTTCAACTACAGCCGTAGAAAGTTTAGAGTGGCAACCTAAATTAGACGCCGTAGGGACTATTCAAGCCAGTCAAAGCGTGAACATTAGTGCCGAAGTGGCAGGCATGGTGGAAGAGATTTATGTTAAACAAGGTGAGAACGTTCAAAGCGGAACGCCACTAGTGCAATTACGCACGTATGATGAGCAAGCTAAATTAGACGCCTTAAAAGCTGCCGTGCAATTAGCCGAGCTTACCTATAAACGAGATAAAGCGCAGTTTGAAGCCAGTGCCATTAGCCAACAGACCTTGGATATTGATAAGGCCAATTGGGAGATTGCTAAAGCGAATGTGGCTCAGCAACAGGCCTTATTGAATAAGAAATTGATTCGTGCGCCTTTTACGGGCCAAATAGGGGTTCGGCAGATTGATGTCGGTCAATATCTTGATCCCGGTGCCGCGATTACTACTTTGCAAGCCTTAGACAGCGTCTATGTCGATTTTTATTTACCTCAGCAAACGCTGGGCACCCTTAAATTAGGTCAAAAAGTACATTTAAAGGTCGATACCTATCCCAGTGAGTTATTTACTGGTGAGTTAATCGTGATAAATCCCAAAGTGGAGATTAATACCCGTAATGTTCGCCTTAGAGCGCTGTTAAAAAATCCGCAACACAAATTATTATCCGGTATGTATGTCAGTGTTAATATCGCAACGGGTGGGCTTAAATCACAACTGACATTACCCCGCTCAGTGCTAACTTTTAATGCCTTTGGTTCCAGTGTTTATAAGCTTGAGCAGGCTGGACTTGATAGTCAAGGTAAGCCCAAATTAATTGCCAAACAAAGTTTAGTGATAACGGGCGAGACCCGAGGCGATCAAATTGCAATTCTTAAAGGCATTAATGCAGGTGATACGATTGTGACCACTGGGCAAATTAAATTACATAATGGTTCACCGGTCTTGGTTGATAATTCTATTCCCTCCAGTAACGATCCTAATCCACAACCGACTGATCAATAGCAGACTATGAATTTTACCGATATTTTTATTCGTCGGCCTATATTGGCTTCAGTGGTTAGTTTGATGTTGTTAGTGCTGGGTTTAAGGGCCTTAATTGATTTACCTATTCTGCAGTATCCCCGTACCGAAAATGCCATCGTCACGATTACCACGGCTTACTATGGAGCTGATCCTGATTTGGTCGCCGGTTTTATTACCACGCCTTTAGAAAATAGTATTGCTCAAGCGAATGGTATTGATTACATCACCTCAACCAGTAAAAATGGTTTAAGTACCATCACCGCGAATTTACGGCTTAATTTTGATCCTAATAAAGCCTTAACTGAGATCAATGCCAAAGTGAATGCAGTGCATAATCAATTGCCTCCTGAAGCACAAACTCCTGTGTTGAGTGTGAAGGTGGGTGAGACGATTGATTCGATGTATATCGGGTTTTCCAGTGATGTGTTATCCGCTAACAACATTACCGATTACTTAATTCGTTCCGTACAACCCCGTTTACAGGGCGTAGAAGGAATTCAAGTGGCGGAGTTATTGGGCGGAAAAAACTTTTCCTTACGGGCGTGGTTAGACCCCAATAAAATGGCGGCGTATGCTTTAACAGCGACTGATGTGAGTGCGGCTTTAGCTAAAAATAACTATATTGCTGGCTTAGGCACCACCAAAGGCCAAATGGTGCAAGTCAATTTAACGGCGTCTACGAGCTTACATTCGGTGGCTGAGTTTGAAGCGTTAATTATTAAACAACAGGATGGCGCTATTGTACGCTTAAAAGATGTGGCAAAAGTCACCTTGGGCTCCGATGAATATGAAACCAGTGTGTCTTTTGATGGCAATAAAGCGGTTTATATCGGGCTTCAAGTCGCTTCAAGTGCTAATTTATTAGAAGTGATTGAGCGGGTTCGGCAGGTGTTTCCAGAGATACAAGCTCAGTTACCTGAAGGGATTAGTGGGAAAATTGTTTATGATGCCACTAAATTTGTTGATAGCTCTATTCATGAAGTGATTCATACCTTAATAGAAGCGTTGTTGATTGTAACCCTCGTGGTGTTTGCATTTTTAGGTTCACCGCGTTCGGTATTAATCCCGGTTATTGCGATTCCCTTGTCACTGATTGGTACCTTTACCATCATGTTACTGCTGGGTTTTTCGATTAATTTATTGACCTTATTGGCTTTAGTGTTAGCGATTGGACTCGTGGTGGATGATGCGATTATTGTGGTCGAAAATGTCAATCGACACCTTGAAGAGGGGATGCAACCTTTACAAGCGTCCTTATTAGCGGCCCGTGAATTAACGGGGCCTATTATTGCGATGACCATTGTGTTGATAGCGGTGTATGTGCCGGTTGGTTTTCAGGGAGGTTTAACGGGGGCTTTGTTTTCAGAGTTCGCCTTTACCGTGGTAGCGGCAGTGACTGTCTCGGCCATTGTGGCTTTAACCTTGTCACCGATGATGTCATCTAAGTTACTTAAAGCACATACCCGTGATCGCAGTGGCTGGGAAGAGCGTATTGTGGATTTTATTGATCGACAAGTGTTTGCGCTGCAACGCACCTATGCACGTTGGTTACACGGTTCTTTAGATTATTTACCGGTGACGGCGGTTTTTGCGTTGATTATTTTAGGCAGCATCTATTTTCTGTATAGTAGTTCAAACAGTGAATTGGCGCCGCAAGAAGATCAAGGAGTTATTATCACCATGGCCACTTCAGCGCCGGATGCCACCTTGGCACAACGCTTGATTTACGCTGATCAAGTCCATGATACGTTTGTTAAGCACACTGAAACGGATCATGTGTTTCAGTTAAATATGCCGGGCCAATCGATAGCTGGGGCCGTGCTTAAACCCTGGCATGAGCGAACGGTTAACGCCAGTCAGTTACAACCAATATTACAGCAAGAACTTAATGGTATTGCAGGCGTGCGGGTGGCCGCTTTTCAACCCCCGCCATTGCCGGGCAGTAGTGGCTTGCCGGTGCAATTTGTGTTGGGAACCACCGACTCCTTTGAAAAGCTCAATACCATTGCTGAACAATTCATGCAGGAAGCCCAAAAGAGTGGACGCTTTATCTTTTTAGATAAAGATTTAAAGTTTGATCAACCGCAGTCTCAAGTCGATATTGATCGTGATAAAACGGCGCTCTTAGGCTTAAGTATGCAAGATGTCGGGTCTTCTTTAGCCTCTATTTTAGGGGGTGGTTATGTTAATTATTTTAGTTTAGCGGGGCGTTCTTATAAAGTGATTCCGCAAGCACAACAAGTTTCAAGGCTTAATGCGGATCAGTTGCTTAATTATCAGATTCGGGCGGCAGATGGCACTATGGTGCCGTTATCAACCATTGCTAATATAAGTACTAAAACCGTGCCGCAATCTTTAAATCACTTTCAGCAATTGAATGCAGTGGTGGTGTCGGGTGTGCCTTTTCCGGGAGTCACGGTCGGTGATGCCATAGAGTCTTTAAAAGCGATTGCACCGTCTATCTTGCCGCCCAGTTATACCATTGATTATGCTGGGCAGTCTCGACAAATGGTGCAAGAGTCCAGTAGTTTTGTGATGACATTTGCGTTTGCTTTGATCATTATTTTCTTAGCCCTAGCGGCCCAATTTGAAAGCTTTCGCGATCCATTGATTATTTTAGTGTCAGTACCGATGTCGATTGCCGGTGCGTTGATCTTCATCGCTTTGGGTATTGGTGGCGCTACGTTAAATATTTATACCGAAGTCGGTTTGGTGACCTTAATGGGCTTAATTAGTAAGCATGGTATTTTGATTGTGGAGTTTGCTAACAATAAGCAAAAAGAGGGTTTATCTAAACGTGAAGCTATAGAGAGTGCGGCCAGTATTCGGTTAAGACCCATTTTAATGACCACGGCGGCGATGGTGCTGGGTGTGTTACCGTTAATTTTTGCCAGCGGTGCCGGGGCCGTGTCTCGCTTTAATATCGGCTTAGTGATTGCCTCAGGGATTGCGATTGGTACTTTGTTTACACTTTTTGTAGTGCCCGCTGTGTATTTAATGATTGGCCAAACACACAGTAAGGAATTGCAGGAGGTTTAATTTAATCGCCTTCTGAAAGGCCTAAGCTAAGTTGAATGAGTAACCTCGTCTTTGCAGACGTTTTTGAACTGAATCTACTGACTCAAAAAGCCTTAGTGATCCTTATAGATGGCTAGGGCTTTTTATTAATGGAATTATTGAGTACGTTCAGTTTTAGGCTTGGGGAGTCTTAGGCCTGTATAGTCACAGTTATAACCAAACGAGTAACAGCGATAACGTTCTTTTTTAGTAAATATACCTAAAAATTTATCTAATCGACTACGTTTAGTCCTCTGTAATTCTGATCCGCATTTAGGGCAAATATAATCTGTATTCATAGTAGATTGTTTTATATGTATTGCGATGGATTTGTAAGATTTAGTTAATGTTTCTGTTTTTTATAAATTCAGAAGTCGTCACAGTCATTGCAGTTTAGATCCCGCAGATATTTGAATACTAAGTCAATGGTAACTTGGTTTTTGTTTATAAGTGAAATTATTTGTTACCTACCTACCTGATTAGATAGTGTTTTTTAGTGTTAATATTATGTTTAATAGATGCTTAATACGATCCCATATAATCACTGTTCTATAGGATATATGATAAATCAAACATGTTAAAACTTCGTGACGGTGTTTTATGGTAAGGTCGCTTAGTGATGATGATCGTTTTGAAGCGTTAACAGTTAGGATAGATAGCTTTAATAAGGCTGTTTTAAACACTGTTACAGGCATATTAAAATCTAACGTTGTTATCAACCCATAAATATGTTAAATAATCAGTATTGCTCAACAATCTAACACCTATTCAATAACCCATGAAAAAAATACTGCTCTCATTCTTAGCCATTGTCTTATTGATTGAAGAAGCATTATGGGATCTGTTTACGGCTTTAGGGCGGTATTTATCAAAACGTCTGCATTTAGAGCAAATAGAAGCGTGGTTACAGCAGACGAAGCCGATGATGGCGTTGCTTGCCTTTAGTATCCCAGTTTTAATTGTAGCTCCCATTAATATTATCGCTTTTGCTATGATGGCGCGGGGCCTGCTTTTACAAGGTCTGTTGCTAGAAATATTCGCAAAACTGCTCGGGACCTTATTAGTGACTCGGGTATTCGCCTTAACCAAACCCCAGTTAATGACGTTTAGGTTACTTAATTATGTGTATACCACCATTACAAGTTGGCTGCATTGGGCGCATGATAAGGTCACTGGCACCTTCGTTTATCAGCGCTTAAAACAGTTCAAAGTTTATTACAAAGCTAAGTTTCAGTCTTAAGCCTTTATTCTATTGATAAAACTGACATGCACCCCGCGTTAAGTCAATTAGAACATTCTTTTCAGCCTTCGGTATTAACCCAGATTGACGATCCCTTGCTGAGTGAACATAACATTGAGCTTTGGTTGAAACGAGATGATTTAATTCATCCGATTATTTCCGGTAACAAATGGCGTAAATTAAAATACTGTTTGGATCATGCCTTGACTGTCGGCGCTGATACGCTGATGAGTATGGGCGGCGCCTATTCTAATCATTTACATGCCTTAGCTTACACCGGTAAGGTGTTGGGCTTAAAAACTCATGCGTTTATTCGCGGTGAGCGTCCCTCGGTATTAACTCCTACCTTAATTGATATTCAGCAATGGGGCATGGAATTAACCTTTATTTCCCGGACCGAGTATCGACAACTCAGACAGTATAAACAGCACGATGCGTTGCCTGGTATTAAACCTAATGAATATTGGATACCCGAGGGAGGTGCGCAAGTGTTGGCTTTAAAAGGCATCGCGGAACTTGTGACAGAAATCCCAGTCTGTTATGACTTAATCTGCGTGCCTTGTGGAACCGGAACTACCTTAGCGGGCATTATTGGGGCAGTTCCTGAGCAGGTGTCGGTATTAGGTTTTGCGGCGCTAAAAAGTGCGGGGTTTTTAAACGCTGACGTGGACGCTTTATTAGTAGAACCTAGTCTGCATTGGCAGGTTAATTTCGATTATCACTTCGGTGGTTTTGCTAACAGTAATGCTACTTTACTTCAATTTATGAGTGCGTTTGCACAGCGGACGGGCATCTTATTAGAGCCTGTTTATACAGGTAAGATGCTGTATGGACTCTATGACTTAATAACACAGCGCCATTTTAAACCAGGACAACGAATGATTGCAGTACATACCGGTGGATTACAAGGGAATAGAGGATTTAAAGTATGAATCGAATTTTAGAACCTGAGTTAATGGAGGCACTTGATCAAGTTAAAGCCTATGCGGAGGCGAATTTTGAAGTGCCACATGATAATTTTATGCGGCAATTAAAACTCTATTTAAACAAACCAGCCTTTAACGGCACCGCCTTAGATTTGGGCTGTGGACCAGGCGATATTACCGTGCGGTTTGCTAATGCTTTTCCTGCGGCAACTGTGCATGCAGTTGATGGTTCTGAGCCTATGTTAGCGTATGCGAAAGGTGCCTTACCCACTAATTTATCGACCCGAATTCGGTTTATTAAGGCTGTGTTACCGCATGTCACATTACCGCAATCTAATTATGAGATCATCTATAGCAATAGTCTGTTGCATCATTTAGCGGAGCCACAGGTGCTTTGGCAGACGGTAAAAAGCTATGCTAAACCCGGTACGGCGGTGTTTATTATGGACTTATTACGGCCAGGTAGTCCTGAAGAAGCCCAAAAAATGGTGGCTCAGTATGCGGGAGATGAACCCGAGATTTTACAACGAGATTTTTATAATTCCTTGTTAGCCGCGTTTAGCTTGAAAGAAATTATCTCCCAACTTGCGCAAGCCGAGTTAAATTTGCATGTCGTTCAAATCAGTGATCGACATGTGTTTATAAGTGGCATTATCCCTGATAATTTAAGGAACAATATGGATACCCCAGAAACTGTTGAAGCAATCAACTTAGAGAAACCTGAACTGTATATCAATCGTGATTTAAGTTTATTGGCTTTTAATAAACGGGTCTTGGCACAAGCCAAAAATGAATCTGTGCCTTTGCTGGAACGCCTTAATTATTTATGTATTTCTTGTTCAAATCTGGATGAGTTCTTTGAAGTACGTGTGGCCAGTGTCTTAGAGATGGCCGGAATTGATCCTAAAGCGATTGGGTCTGATGGCTTAACCGCAAAAGATCAATTGGAGCAGATTTCTATTCATGCGCATAAATTAGTTGAAGAGCAGTATCAAGTTCTCAACGACATTTTAATTCCTAAACTGAATGAAGAAAACATTCGATTCATACGTCGTACTGACTGGAATGAAGCTCAACTAAAATGGTTGGCAAATTATTTTAATGATGAGTTATTACCGATTTTAACCCCAGTGGGTTTAGATTCTGCGCATCCTTTTCCGCGCATATTAAATAAAAGTTTAAACTTTATTATTTCGTTAACGGGTAAAGACGCCTTTGGACGTAACAGCGGACGTGCAGTTTTGCAAGCACCTCGAACCTTGCCACGAGTGATTCAGTTACCGGTTGAGGAAACTCATAGCGGTCCCAGTGATTTTGTATTCTTATCGTCTATTATTCATGCCTTTGTCAGTGAGTTGTTTACGGGCATGACCGTTAAAGGCTGTTATCAATTTAGAGTGACACGTAACAGTGACTTCTTTGTGGATGATGATGCCATTGATGATTTATTACTGGCGGTGCAAGGCGAATTAGCAATGCGTAATTATGGGGATGAGGTGCGTTTAGAAATCGATGCGGCCTGTCCTGATGATACGGTTAGTTTTTTGTTAGATCGCTTTGAAATGAATCGAGATCGTTTATTCCTGGTGGATGGCCCGGTTAATTTAAATCGAATTCAAGAAGTGAATGATTTGGTGGATAGACCTGATCTAAAGTTTCCGTCCTTTAAACCGACGACCTCACCCCAATTAGCGCGTAATAAAGATTTTTTTGCCGCCATTAAGCGTCATGATATTTTGCTTCATCACCCCTTTGAATCGTTCTCACCGGTGGTGGAGTTTTTACGACAAGCGGCCGCCTCTCCTGAAGTGTTGGCGATAAAACAAACCTTGTATCGCACCGGTGCGGATTCACCGGTCGTTGCCGCTTTAATTAGAGCGGCACGGGCGGGCAAGGAAGTGACCGTGGTTATTGAGTTAAGAGCCCGTTTTGATGAAAAGGCAAATATCGATTTAGCGTCTAAATTACAAGAAGCGGCCGTGCACGTTGTGTATGGGGTTGTGGGCTATAAAACGCATGCCAAAATGTGCTTAGTGTTGCGTAGAGAAGGTAAAGAACTGCGTAATTATGTGCATTTAGGCACCGGCAACTATCATCCTAAAACAGCGCAACTGTATACGGATTATGGCTTATTCTCGTGTAACAAAGAATTGGGTGAAGATGTGCGCCGGGTATTTGCACAGTTAACCAGTTTAGGTAAGGTCACTAAGTTAAACAAATTATTACAATCTCCGTTTACTTTGCATAAAGGCTTATTAGAAAAAATTGAGCGTGAAATTACTCATGCTAAAAATGGTAAGGCGGCTAAGATTATTATTCAAGTCAACGCAATTGTTGAAGAGCAAGCGATACAAGCGTTGTATCGGGCTTCACAAGCGGGCGTTGAGGTTAAGTTAATTGTGCGAGGGATTTGTTGCTTAAGACCGGGTATTCCAGGGGTCTCTGAAAACATTGAGGTGCGGGCGATTATTGGGCGCTTTTTGGAACATGCGCGAATTTATGCCTTTGCGAATGACGGTAATGTTGAAGTGTATGCGTCTAGTGCTGATTTAATGAACCGCAATATGTTTAGACGGGTGGAGATTTGCTTCCCCATTGAGAGTAAGCGTTTATATACCCGTATTCTGCATGATCTGGATTTATATTTAAAAGATAATACACAAGCGTGGTTGTTGCAATCCGATGGCAGTTATAAACAATTATTAAACACAAGTGATGAAGAACCGGTCCAAGCTCAATCGGCTATTTTGAATGAATCATTGGCCTCCTAGTGATGAGTGCCGTTGAAATTGTGCAATTAGGCAATCCGGTGTTACGTGTTGTGGCCACGCCGGTAACGGAAGTGGGTGGTATTGAAACTCAAACAGAGATTAAAGCGATGCAAGCGGCCTTAGCCAGTACGCAAGGCGTGGGATTGGCCGCACCTCAGATTGGTATCTCTAAGCAAATAGTCATTGTGGCTTCAAGGCCGTCTCCTCGCTATCCACAGGCGCCCTTAATGGAGCCGACGGTGATGATTAATCCCCGCTTTGTGGCCTTGTCGGAGGAGAAAGAAAAAGGCTGGGAGGGGTGTCTAAGTATTCCCGGTATTCGTGCATTAGTGCCTCGTTATACCGCCATTGAAGTGACGTATACCAATATTGAGGGCCACGCAGTGCAACAGCAATTCGACAGTTTTGTGGCCAGAATATTTCAACACGAATATGATCACCTCGAAGGTAAGGTGTATTTAGATCGTGTTGAAGATAATCAAGATATCGTGGCAGAAAGCGAATACTTTAAATTGATTGTTTAATGACTCACCAGTGCGCAATGGTGCTCAGTCTGGCCTAATTCAACTTGTAGCGTGCTGTGATGAATGTTGTAGTGTTCTTTAAGGGTTAACACGATCTTATCAAGAAAGGCGTCGCCAGGAAAACCTTCAGGCATCACTAAGTGGACGGTTAAAGCATTTTCGGTGGTGCTTAAGCCCCAAATATGTAAGTCATGTATTTCTTTAACACCGACTAAGTGGTTCAAATAGTGGTTAATAGCAGTTGTGTCGATATGTTTAGGCACGGCACTTAAGGCTAATTTTATCGCTTCGAGTAATAAACTCCCCGTTCCTAACACAATCACCACCACAATCACTAAGCTCATCGCAGGATCTAACCAATACCACTGGCCATATAGCATCGCTAGACCTGCGATAACCACCGAAAGTGAAACGGCGGCATCAGCCGCCATGTGCAAGTAAGCACTGCGTATATTGACGTCGTGTTGACTGCCTTTCATCAATAATAAAGCGGAGAGGCCGTTCACAACAATGCCTATCCCGGCGACGGCTGAAATAGTGAGTCCAGCGACTTCAGGCGGTGAGCTTAAGCGATGGATGGCTTCCCACGCAATCGCGCCACAGGCGATTAGTAATAACATAGCGTTAATCAGTGCGGCTAAGATAGAGGTGCTACGCAAGCCATAAGTGTAGCGTTCATTTGGTTTCTTACGGGCTAAAACAATGGCCGTCCACGATAAGATTAAGCCCAGTACATCAGAGACATTGTGGCCGGCATCGGCGATCAGTGCGGTTGAATGGGTGATAAAGCCGTAACCTAATTCCACGCCCACGTAGATAAGATTTAAAAACACCGCAATCGCAAAGGTACGACCGATTTTAGAGGGCGTTACGTGATGATGGCCATGAGCATGGTGCGAATGGTCGTGGTGAGAATGCGAATGTTGAGAGTGATCGTGAGGCGAGTGCTGAGAATGATCGTGTGCGTGGTGTGAGTGGTCGTGCGCCATTAATAAATCTCCGTTCGTGATGAGCGGAGTATAACAAAATTGTCGCTATGTATCCTGTTTAGATTCGGGTTAAATTTTGAATTTAACGTCAGTTGAGTGAACGGTATCAAGTGTCTTCACCGCTGTATAATTTAGTTATTAAGGTATAGGACGCGAGTGGCTAAAGTTAACTTCGGAAGTCTGTTATAAAATCTAAGGTAGAGGGGCTATTTTAGGTGTTTTATGGCGTAAAACGCCTTTGAAAATCACTATAGCTCCTGTTTTCACGGGAGTAAGGCCTGTTCTGTCTGGAGTAGGGCCTGTTCCCAACAGAGTAAGGCTTATGCTGTTGGGAGTAAGGCTTGTTCTGTGTAGAGTAGGGCCTGTTCCCAACAGAGTAGGGCTTGTGCTGTTGGGAGTAAGGCTTGTTCTGTGTAGAGTAGGCCCTGTTCCCAATAGAGTAGGGCTTGTGCTGTTGGGAGTAAGGCTTGTTCTGTGTAGAGTAGGCCCTGTTCCCAACAGAGCAGGGCTTATGCTGTTAGGAGTACGGTCTGTTCTATGTAGAGTAGGCCTTACTCCCAACAGAGTAGGACTTATGCTGTTGAGAGTAGGGCGTACTCTGCTTTAAAAGGCTAATTTTATAATATTAATCAATGTTTTACGTGTTTTTGTCAATCCGTTGTATAGCGTGTCAATTTCTTCCTTTGTTACGTTCTATGTCTTCAACGCGAGTAAACTGTTAGTTTGTTCGCTTTTTTACCCTATCTTTGCATAAGCAGGCACTGAAAACACGGACTGAGTAAAGTATAAGCCGATCAATAGCGACAACGTGATTGACTTACCAATTGATAAATAAAGACCCCATGATTAAGTGATGCATGGTATCTGGTGTGGTATTAATACGGGCTAAATATTGATTAAGATACCCACCTTCAGCACGGAAGTTTTTATTAAAGGACCAACCGAGCCCGGCAAAGAAACGATTTTGATCAAACCCAGCTTGTCCACCGGTAGGCGTCGAGTTCACTCTTACAAAAGCTTCATCCCAACTGATTAAACTTAAACGAGGCTCAAGATCTAAGGGGTGCATGAAACGCACCATTTGACGAGGGCGGACCCTAACTTCATTATTGTTATACGGGATAAAGTTACTTTCAATAATAGTTCTAAAGGTCACTGTGCCTAATGAGGTCGGTAATACATAGCGGAAACCAGGCCAAATATCTTGTTGGGCTTTATAGGGCGCGACCACGCCTGAAGCACTGATTTGTTGAGTAGGTAAATACGTGTAACCCGCCCAAATGGTCGCACGGTCAGTTAGCGCATAACCTACCGCGGCACGCGCCATGCCTTGATACCAATGATCCCAGTTATGATCCCAACGTGATTGACCTTCCAGCCAGACACGGACCTTTTCTAATTTAGGATCCACTGATTTTAAACTTCCTTCGGCAGCAACTTGTGCCCAAGAACCCGCATCTTGCACTAAATCATCTTGTACTACGGGAGCGGCTGCGGCATGTGTTTGTGGCGCAAGGCCTAGTGCGTTTAACAGTGCAAAGGTCAATGCTACTATTTTGATGTTTTTTTGAGTCATAAGTGTTAGATCAATAGGGTGAATTATTCTAGGATAAGCAACGATTAACAAGGTATTCGAGTCAGTCAAAAGCCAGGTTAATCGTGAATATTTTTGAAATAATGCTTGGAAATGTATGAGCGCTTTTATAGGTGATAAAAAGCGCTCATGGAGTAAGTGTGATGTTAATGTCTTACGATTTTATTCTACGCACCGCTAAAGGATGATCCGATAAACTTTCGTGTCTATCTAAGCCTATAAAAGTAATTTTTCCACCATTGTCTTCATAGTTATGTTGGAAGTCATGAAAAAATTCCATCACGGTATGGTCAATCAGGTAAGCTTGGTTAAGATAAAAGATAATGCTTTGCCCTTTTTCTACCGTGGCTAATTGGGTTTTCAACGCCAAAAAATTAGAGAAAATGGCTGAGCCTACAATGTGAACCTCAATGGTTTCTGAATTCTTTTGTTCGATCGTAAAGTAGATTTTAAATAGATTTTTTAGTTTAACGCCACGTAAGATATGGATTAAAAATTTAGCGACAATACCTAAGGCAACGCCCACTAATAAATCAGTTGCTAAAACACCGATAATCGTTACAACAAAGATAAAGAGTTGTTCTTTACCAATGTCCATCACGTGAGCAAATGAAGACGGTGAAGCTAATCGAAAACCAGTAAAAACTAATAAGGCCGCCAGTGCCGCTAACGGAATGCTATGGATAAGGCGTGGAAATAAAACGACGAATAAGAGTAGGAAAGTTCCGTGAAAGAAATTAGCCCATTGCGTTTTTGCACCATTATTCACGTTTGCTGAACTACGAACAATTTCAGCAATCATAGGCAAACCACCAATAAGTCCGGACACTAAGTTACCGATACCCACAGCCGTGAGATCTTTATCCAGATCCGCATGGCGTTTGTAGGTGTCTAGTTTATCCACTGCCATTGCGCTTAATAAGCTTTCTAAGCTGCCGACTAGACTAATACTAATGACCGCTTCCCAAAACTCTAAAGTGCCAATTTTTGAAAAGTCAGGAAAGTTAAAACTCGACATGAAGTTGTCTGAGATCGCGACTAAAAACTTAGGGCCTACGGTGTGATCGTGAGGAGATAGGAAAGAGGCATCAGGTAGAAAGAGATACATGTGTTCATGATCAAGATCAAAATATTTTGCCAAAGCTATCCCGACTAAAACCACCACTAAAGGGGCGGGGATCATTTTTAGGATTGGGTTTTTAATTAAAGACCAGATAATTAAGATACCTAAGCCGACTAAGCCAATCACAGCGATTTCATAATTAGGGTTGAAAATGCTATGAGGCACTTGAGCAATGGTAGACAGTAAGCTACTGCCTTTTTCGGGTGCAACACCTAGCATGACATGAATTTGTTTGGCCATGATAATAATACCAATGGCTGCTAACATGCCATGAACGACTGAAGAAGGAAAAAATGAACTTAAACGTCCCGCTTTTAATAAACCCAGTACAATTTGTAAGGCACTCGCGATGACGATAGCGGCCAAGGCATAACGATAGCCCGCCATGGCATCGCCTTCACCTAGTTCTTGAACAGCTCCAAGAACCACGACAATTAAGCCCGCTGCTGGGCCGTTGATGGTCACAAAGGAGCCATTAATTCGAGAAACTAACATCCCCCCAATAATGGCGGTAATAATGCCGGCAGAAGGTGGAAAGCCTGATGCCATTGAGATGCCAAGGCAAAGGGGTAAGGCAATTAGGAATACTAAAAATCCAGATAAAAGATCACTGCGCCAGTTTTCTTTTAAGCCCTCTATGCCCGTTTTGGGCAGTACTGATAATGAAGCCTTGCTCATATAAATCCTCGATTAGGGTGGTGATATTTTATAATTATCTAAATTACAAGCTATTACTATGCCATCTTCAATTTTGTTTTCTTAATGATCTGATTTTATTAGTTAAATAAAGATAAAAAATGTATTTATTATGATTTATGTGCGAGTTTATCGGTGTAAAACAACCCGTGAGTGGTTTATTTGCACCGAGACTTTACAGGTGATGAAATAAGGGAATTAGAGGTGGTTGTGGTAAAATTTTATCTTGCCATCATTTGGCTCACATAATGTATAAATTTGTTGGGGGAGTCTTCTTGGAAGCGGATTGGCCAAAAAGTTATAAAATGGGGAGACGTAAGCTCATTACGGTATTAGATAAAATGATTGTTCAGGATTTATTTAAAACCCTGTTATCTGTGTTAATCGTTATTGTGGTGATTATAGTCAGTCGTAAATTTATTAGGATTCTTGATGATGCTGTGACGGGGCAAGTAGCCAACGAAGTTTTGTTAAACATCTTGGCCTATAAAACAATTGTGGCACTGATTGAGTTCTTACCGGTTGCTTTATTTATGTCGGTCTTAATGGTGTTAGGTCGCATGTATCGAGATCAGGAAATGGCGGCTATTGCTTCTGCAGGAGGCGGTGCTGGCACTCTTTATCGGGCCGTGTTTTTATTGGTGTTTCCTTTAAGTTTATGCACGGTGGGTTTATCCCTTTATGTGTCGCCTTGGGCCGAGTCTGAATTTGATAATGTTATGCAGAAAGGTGCTGATTCCGCAGACCTTCGAGGGATTGCTGAAGGTAAGTTTAGTGAATATAGTCAAGGTGATTTAGTTTTTTATGTAGAAAAAATAGGTGATGATAAAAAGATGCATCATGTATTTGTGCAAAATAGGCAACATGGCAATCTAAGTATCATTAATGCGGAAGCCGCACAATTTGATGATCGACCTGAAGGACGTTATTTGGTGTTTGAGCAGGGCGAGCAGATTAAAGGTTTACCGGGCACACTTAATTATGTCATTGAGCAATTTGATGAATACGCCGTTAGAATTGATACTAAAGCCTCCGAGGCAATACTGCATCGGCAATCGTTGCCTGCTGAGGTGTTATGGGGTTCAAATTTACAAAGTTATGTGGCTGAATTACAACGACGATTTGCGATACCGTTAGGGGTGTTGTTATTAAGTTTTATTGCGGTGCCTTTAGCGCAATTGTCTCCGCGCGGTGGGGTTTATGGTAATGTGTTCATGGGATTTTTAATCTATTTTACCTACGGAAATTTATTGCGTGTGAGTGAAGGCTTGGTTATTAATCAAGCCATTCCTAATTGGTTGGGCGGAGTAGGTGTTGATCTGTTGTTGTTAATCGTGGGAGGTGTCTTGTTGGCGCGTTTATATGGTTGGCAATGGTTATTGTTGAAAGTCACGGGAAGGGAATCTTAAGTGTATGTATTAACACTTTATATCGCTAAAGAAGTTTTAAAGGGGTCTCTGGTCGCTTTGTTACTTTTATTGACACTGTTTAACTTATTTACTTTTAGTGATGAGATAAAAGATATCAGTGCGGGCTATGGCTTAAAACAAATTATTTATTATATTGCGCTGACTTCCCCGGGGGTTTTGTATGAATTGGTGCCAGCGTCTGCCTTATTAGGTAGTTTGTTTATCTTAGGGGCTATGGGTAATAATCGTGAATTAATTGCGATGCGTGCCGCTGGATTATCGGTGTTTGGTATTATTCGAGCCGTCATGGTGGCGGGTGTTGTTTTGGTGTTTTTATCTTTGTTAATAGGAGAGTTTGTGGCTCCTGTCACCCAAAGAATGGCACAAATGGTTCGGGTGGTAGCACAAAACCAGCAAATCCAGATGAATACTAAGTATGGTTTGTGGTTACGTGAAGGTAAGCGTTTTATTAATGTTCGGCAAGTATTGGATGACGGACATTTAGCGGATGTGAGTATCTATGAAATAGATCCGTTACAACATTTGCTTAAGATGCAGCATGCTGATCAAGCTTTATTTATAGGTGATCAGCAATGGCGCTTAGAGCATATTCAAGAGTCTGATATTTCAACTCAACAAATGCAGGCCCGCTCACTCGATAGTGCGTTATGGCAATCGAGTATTGCGCCTAATTTATTGAAAATAGTCGCCGTGACACCCAATAATTTATCTTTATACGATTTGGCGGGTTATGTGAGTTACTTAAAGCAAAATCATCAGGAGTCTCATACGTTTGAGTTGGCTTTTTGGGGGCGCATAGTCAATCCTTTAGTTACTTTAATTATGTTACTGTTGTCTGCGCCTTTCGTAATAGGGGTTAAACGCGGTGTCAGTGTGGGTGAGCGAATGATGATAGGGATTGTTATCGGCATGAGTTTTAATATCATCGATAAGATTGTGGGTCATCTGGGCTTGATTTATAACTTAAACCCTCCATTAATAGCCTTGATGCCGAGTTTAATCGTATTAACGTTGGCTGTGGTTGCGGTGATGAGATTACAAGAATAATTAATTTTAAAAGGTTAAGATGTCAGATTAGGATTACTAAGATCAAAAGATCATAAAGGTTTTTTCAATAATACTCTCAGTTTGGCAGTTGCTATTGATCATTAAATAGTTATTGTCGGTGTTTTTATCTGTTACTAAATAAATAGACGGTATATAATCAAACACTTTGAGTCAATCATTTACTAAATTCATACCGGAAAAAAAGCATGCTGGGTAAGGTAGTTAAATTTGTTGTAGGGAGCCGTAACGACAGGCTGGTAAAGAAGAAAAAGAAGTTGGTCAAAAAGATCAATGCTTTGGCTTCTGAATACGAAACATTATCTGATGAGGCACTAAGAGCAAAAACTCAAGAGTTTCGAGATCGTTTAGAGCAAGGTGAAAAACTGGATAACTTAATTCCAGAAGCCTTTGCAGCGGTCAGAGAAGCGTCTTCTAGAGTTTTTCGAATGCGACATTTTGATGTGCAGTTGATTGGCGGCATGATGCTTCATGACGGCAAAATTGCCGAAATGAAGACCGGTGAAGGTAAAACTTTAATGGCAACCTTGGCGGCTTATTTAAACGCCTTACCGGGTCGTGGTGTTCATGTTGTTACTGTTAACGATTATTTAGCAAAGCGTGACTCTGAATGGATGGGGCGTTTGTATAGCTTTTTAGGGTTAACAACGGGCGTTATTGTGAGCCAAATGGAGCAGGCGGCAAGACGTGATGCTTATACTGCTGACATTACTTACGGTACTAACAACGAATTTGGTTTTGATTATCTTCGTGATAACATGGCTTTTAGCTTGGAGCAAAAAGTTCAGCGCGATTTAAGCTTCGCGATTGTTGATGAAGTCGATTCTATTTTGATTGATGAGGCTAGAACGCCTTTAATTATTTCAGGTCCTACTGAAGAAAGTACTGAGATTTATATTAAAGCGAATGCGGTTATTCCTCATTTAACGCGCCAAGATAGCGATGATAAGCCGGGTGATTACACGGTTGATGAGAAAATTCGTCAGGTCTATTTAACCGAAGCGGGTCATGAGCGTATTGAACGTTTAATGGTTGAGCATGGTTTAATGTCTGAAGGCACCAGTCTTTATGATGCTTCGAATATTCGTTTGATGCATTATCTGAACGCCTCTTTACGTGGACACGTCTTATTTAAAAAAGATGTGGACTATATTGTGGCTGATAATGAAGTCATCATTGTTGATGAGTTTACCGGTCGTATTATGCCGGGTCGTCGTTGGTCAGAAGGCTTGCATCAAGCCATTGAAGCTAAAGAAGGCGTCGCTATCAATAGCGAAAATCAGACCTTAGCATCTATTACTTTCCAAAATTATTTCCGCTTGTACGATAAATTATCGGGTATGACCGGAACCGCAGATACAGAAGCCTTTGAGTTAAATAAAATTTACGGTCTTGAAGTGGTGGTTGTACCGACACACCGTCCTTTGATCCGTAAGGATATGGGTGATTTAGTTTATCTAACCACCGATGAAAAATATATTGCCGTTGCTACCGATATTAAAGATTGTGTGAGTCGTGGACAACCGGTTTTAGTCGGTACTACCTCCATTGAAAACTCTGAACGCTTATCTAACTTATTAATCAAGCAAGGTATTAAGCATGAAGTGCTTAATGCAAAACAGCATGAGCGTGAAGCGCATATTATTGAGCAAGCCGGTATGCCGGGTGCCGTTACTATTGCGACTAATATGGCCGGTCGAGGCACTGATATCGTTTTAGGGGGTAACTTAGAAGCTGAATTAAAGTTATTAGGTGAAGACGCTTCTCAAGCTCAAAAAGATCAAGTGCGTGCGGTTTGGTTAGACAGACATAATCAAGTGCTTGCAAGCGGTGGTCTGCATGTCATTGGTTCTGAACGTCATGAATCACGCCGAATTGATAACCAATTAAGAGGTCGTTCAGGCCGTCAAGGTGATCCCGGATCAACGCGATTTTATTTGTCTTTACAAGATGATTTGATGCGTATCTTTGCGTCAGACCGTGTTGCAGCGTTGATGAAAAAGTTAGGTATGGGTGATGGTGAAGCCATCGAACATCCTTGGGTGACTCGATCGATTGAAAACGCACAGCGTAAGGTTGAAGGTAGAAACTTTGACATTCGTAAAGAAATTTTGGCGTATGACGATGTCGCTAATGATCAACGTAAAGTGGTTTACACTCAACGAAATGAGTTAATGGCTGCTAAAGACATTTCTGATATTATTTCGGCGATTCGTGCGGATGTGGTTAATGATGTGATTACTCAGTATATTCCTGCTAAAACAATGGCTGAGCAGTGGGATATAGAAGGGTTAGAAGAGCATTTACATCAAGAGTTTAATGTTCAAATTCCAGTGCAAAAAATGCTGGATGAAGATCATAGTCTTCAAGAGTCTTCATTGCGTGTCCGCATTATTGATATTTTAGAACAAAATAACAAAGAAAAAGAAACGCATATTACCAAAGACGTCTTGCAGCACTTTGAAAAATCAGTCATGTTGCAAGTGCTTGATACTAGCTGGAAAGAGCATTTGGCTGCGATGGATTATTTGCGTCAAGGCATTCATTTTAGAGGCTATGCACAAAAAGATCCTAAGCAAGAATACAAGCGTGAAGCGTTTGAAATGTTTACTAGCTTATTAGATCATATCAAATATGAAGTGATTGGTATTTTGTTTAAAGTTCAAGTGCGTCAAGAAGAAGATGTGCAAGCGATTGATGAGCAAATGCAAGCGCCGAGAGAAATGCATTTTGAACATGCTGAAGCACCGGCTTTGGAAGAGTTTGAAGCGCCCGTTCCGGTTAATGCTGAAGAGGGTATTAACGTAGAACAACCTTTTGTACGTCAGGGTGACAAAATAGGTCGTAACGAGCTTTGTACGTGTGGTTCTGGAAAGAAATATAAACATTGTCACGGTAAACTTGAAGTCTAATCTTAAGGATTAAGTTCTTAGTGACTGCGTTACTCAGCGCCTCTATTCGTTTTTTAAATGTTATGTTATTTGGGAAATGAATAGGGGTTATGATTTTACCTGAGCTTTATTGGGTATATTAATAATAAATGCTAGACATATTTAAAGATAACAAGCGATAATTCAGCCTTAAATAGGGCTGGGGTTAATATGTTTCAATTGCGTGTTATTTTATCTGTCATGATGTTGGTTCATCTAATATCTTGTTCCACAGAGTCCGGGCCTCAAGCGCCTGTTGCTATATCTGCTTCTAATCAATCTTCAGAACTTGAGCAAAAAACTCGATTGTTGGCGCCTCCTGATACGGGGGAACCGGCTTTACATGCTATTCAAAATAATCATCTACAGCAAATTATGCGTCAGATCAATTCATTGGTTTATACTGAATTGAATAATGAAATTAATGCGCACGATGAACGTAAAATTAAAGCACAAGAAATAGCTAGAATTGCGAGCGAATTGGCCTCAAGCGAGACCTCTATTCTTGAAACAATGCCTTTTTTGGATCTTAATTCAACGGAGAAAGTGGCTTTTGTTGCTCTGGCAACTAAATTAAAAACGGAAGCTCTCCAACTTGAAGAGTTGGCGCGCCAAAATAAGTTACATAAAATTCCAGAAACATTGGATTCTCTCTCAAATACCTGCACTTCTTGCCATTCTTTATTTAGAAAAAGTCGCAGTTTATTAGATCAATGCAAAGACCCTGGATACACTTGTTAGCAACAGTGGTTACACTCTTTGTCAGTATTTTTGATGTTAAAAGATATTGATTATTTAGTCAGGATAATTCTTGTTGAATTTTTACAGGCTTTATTTTATTTGATAACACATGATTTTGATTTGCCTCCCCCTTCATTCGCAACATGAATAAAAAAATTAACACCACTTTAGCATTAGTCTTTTTAAGTTCTCTTTTATTGCCTCATTTAACCTTTTCTAAGAATGTTCATGTTGATCCACATTGGGTCTACGAAAAACAAGGAGTCTGGGGTGAACTTAAAGATCATCTTTATAGTCCACCTTATCCTTATGCTGAATGTAGTATTGGTCAAAAACAATCACCGATTAATATAGAGCCCAGTAATATTATTAAGGTTGAAAAAATTGACGAGCTTCAGCCTAGCTATACAGAAATACCGTTGAGTTTGACGAATAATGGTCATACTATTCGTGCAAATACGGCTTACGGTAAATTATATTTTGGTAACAATGAATATGATTTAGTCCAGTTTCATTTTCATTCGCCTAGTGAACATTTGATCAATGGAGTTTCTTATCCGATGGAGATTCATTTTGTTAATGGAACTGCAGATGGGCGGATGGCGGTACTCGGTGTTATGGTTAAGGCAGGGGCTTTTAATTCAGCATTTCAAGAGATTTTAGATCGGGCACCGAGTGTTGGAGGGCAAACAACGACGTCTATGGTAGTCATTCATCCTGAACAGTTTTTACCGGCACATCCACAACATTTTTATACCTATTCAGGTTCTTTAACAACGCCACCTTGTAATGAAGGGGTGCAGTGGTTTATATTGCAAGAGGCTTTAGAAGTATCAGAAAACCAAATTGCGTTATTTAACAGTAAGTTTTACCACGGTAATGCCAGAGGAGAACAGAAACTTAATGGTCGTAGGTTAGACGCCCATTAAGTTCTTAATAATGATTTTATCTTAGACTGAAAAGCTTTCTCCACAGCCACACGTACCTTTTACATTTGGATTATTGAATTTAAACGCTTCATTAATACCTTCTTTTCTGTAATCTAATTCTATGCCATCAACGAATTCTAAGTCGTTGGTGGGTACAATCACTTTAACGCCAAACTCTTCAAATACCGTATCATTTTCATTGAGTGTATCGGCGTATTCAAGCACATAAGCATAACCAGAACAGCCTGATTTTTTGACGCCTAACTTTAGGCCAAGGCCATTGCCGCGTTTTTCTAGTTGTTTTTTAATTTGACGAGCTGCACTTTCAGTTAATGAGATTGACATACTATCCTCTTTATATGGGGTAAACTAAGGTTTTTAATTGCTGAATAAATTCAGAAACTTCAGATGAGGTATTGTGCATACCTAAGCTTAATCGGACTGCACTTTTTGCTAAATTAGCATCAACGTGCATTGCGTTCAATACGGGGCTGATGAGTCTCGAGCCACTGGCGCACGCAGAGCCACTGGATACGGCAATGCCTTTTTTGTCTAAATTCATCAGTAACATTTCACCATCCATGTTGGGGATGCCAAATTGGATGGTATTAGGAAGACGTTGGGCTGCTTGGGCGAAAATAGTCAAGCCTGGAAAGGTCAGTAGTTCTCTTTCTAGTTGGGTTCTTAACGTGAATAAATGTTCTATACGTTTAGATAGTTCTTTTTTAGCTAATTCTGCGGCTTTTCCAAAGCCGATAATGCCTGCAACATTCTCAGTGCCCGCTCTAAGTCCTTGCTCTTGATCACCGCCTTGAATTAAGGCTTTAAGAGGTGTTTTTTTATCAAATATCAACGCACCAACGCCTTTAGGTCCATAAATTTTATGACTGGAGAGTGACATTAAATCTACACCTAGATGATTAAAGGATAAAGGGATTTTACCCAGTGCTTGTACTGCATCGGTATGGATAATAATATTATGTTCTTTAAAGCGATCAGTGATGTCAGACAGGGGTTGAATAACGCCCGTCTCATTATTGGCCAACATGATCGAAATCCGGTCGGGTTTGTTTTTTAGGGTTGTCTCAATTGCAGAGACGGTAATTAATCCTTCACCATTTACAGGCATTAGATCGACATGTACACCTTGGTTTTTTAAATACAGTGCAGGTTCGGTAATTGAGGGGTGTTCAATACTTGAAATAACTAATTTACTATGTGGGGATACAGAGGCTAAAGCCATGTTGTTGGCCTCAGTTCCCCCACTGGTAAAAATGACTTGAGACGGTGTGACCGCAATTAAATCGGCAATTTGTTCGCGGGCTGTCTCAAGGGCGCTACGAACAATTCTACCGTGGCGATATAACGCAGAGGGGTTGCCATAAAACCCTTTTAAAAAGGGCAGCATGGCCTCAAGCACTCTATCATCAATGGGGGTTGTTGCATTGTGATCAAAGTAAATCATTAAAAATAGGCGTTTGATCGGTATTTTTATGTAAGGTAATGATTTGCGCGTCCTGAGATTGTCTTTTAGCCGTTTCTTGAATTTGATGTTTATCAAGTAACTGCTCTAAGGTAATACCTTTTAAATATTCTCTAATTTGGTCACTTAGGCCCATCCAAAGATCATGCGTTAAACACGCTTTTTCATTTTGGCAATTAGCTTCACCACCACATTTTGTGGCGTCAATCGGTTCATCAACCGCGGCAATAATGTCAGCAATATTAATTTTTAGTATTTTTCCTGCTAAGGTGTAGCCCCCGCCTGGACCACGAATACCTTTAACCATATTGGCACGTCGTAAACGAGCGAATAGTTGTTCCAGGTAAGACAACGAGATGGTTTGTCTTGCAGCAATATCCGTCAAGGTAACGGGTTTAACTTGGCTATGAAAAGCAAGGTCAAGCATTGCGGTTACAGCGTAACGGCCTTTTGTAGTTAAGCGCATGAGATAATCCCTCAAAAAAAAAAGTATATTAGCACAAATATACTTAACCTACCAAAATAGTCAACTATTTTTTATCGTAACTGTCGGCTATTTCACAACCCTCTAAAGGTAATAAAGTGGTTTCTTTACAATAGATACCATTTTCATTGAGTGCTTTTTGCATCATTTCAATCTGTGTATCGAGCGCTTGAATATGATTAAGCATGCTATTAATGGCAAAGGCGACAGGGTCTGGCATATTAGCACTGGTACCGTAGGCATCAAACTTTAACGTATCAACAATTTCATTGTGCTCAGATTTAGTTTCTGTTCCTACAATGTGTCCTGGAATACCGACGACGGTTGCCCCTTCTGGAACAGATTTTAAAACGACTGAATTTGAGCCGACTCTGGCGCCGTTGCCAATTTCAATCGGCCCAAGAATCTTTGCACCTGCACCAATAACAACACCGTTGTGAAGGGTAGGGTGTCTCTTACCTTTTAACCAAGAAGTTCCACCTAGGGTGACGCCATGATACAGGGTGCAGTCGTCACCAATAATGGCGGTTTCGCCGATAACAACCCCCATACCATGATCAATAAAAAATCGTCTACCTATTTGAGCACCAGGATGAATTTCAATGCCTGTTAACCCGCGACAGGTATGCGCAATGAATCTGGCCAACCAATGATAACCAGCATTCCAGAAAAAGTGGCTAATGCGATGTATTAAAACTGCGTGTACACCGGGATAGGTAGTGATAATTTCAACCCATGATTGCGCAGCAGGATCTCGTTCGAATACACACGCAATATCTTCTTTTAGACGATCAAGCATTAATTATCCTTTTGATTATCTTGAGACATTCTTAATATACCTCTAAGTATATCCAGTTCTTTGATATCTAAATGCACGCGGTTATAAATACGTCGTAAACGGCGCATGATTGATTTTGATTTGTCGGGGTGCATAAAACCAATATCAGTTAAAGTTTGGTATAAATGCGTATAAAAAGATTCCATTTGTAAGGTCGTTGCTTTGGGTGTTTTTCCTCTATCTCCAATAGCGATAGGTGTTTGTTGGCCCGCGCTAACAAATAATTCATAACAAACGACTTGCACAGCGGCTGCAATGTTTAATGAACTGTAGTCACTATTGCAGGGGATTCTGAGAAGAAAGTGACATAAGTCTAACTCATGGTTTTTTAAGCCAGAGTTTTCACGGCCAAAGATAATGCCGATTTTTTGATCGTAATCGGGTGCCGTGATTGTTTCAGCACATTCTCTGGGCGTCATTTCTGGCCAACTAATCGTTCGGCATCGAGCGCTTGCCCCGATGACGAGTTGGCAGTCACTAATAGCCTCTTGCAAACTAGAGTAGACTTTAGCTTTGGCTAAGATATCATCAGCCCCTGAAGCACGAGAGGTGGCTTCAGCGCTGGGAAATACTTTGGGGGAAACTAAACAGAGTTCCGTCATCTTCATGTTTTTCATCGCGCGCGCAACCGCGCCGATATTGCCGGGATGACTTGTTTCGACTAAAATTATTTTGATATGTGACAGCAAGGGTGTCGTCCTTAGTTAAAAATAAGTCAAGTTTACCAAAAGATTTGCTATCATTGACGTTTTATCTGCTCATTGTAAATTTGTCTATGCAACCCATGTTAAATATTGCCGTCCGTGCGGCTAGAAGTGCGGGTGATTTAATCCTTCGTTCTGTTGATAGTATTAGTCGTTTATCCGTTGATCAAAAAGGCAAAAATGATTATGCCAGTGAAGTTGATCGTATGGCAGAGCGTGAAATTATTAGTATTATTAAAGCTGCTTATCCTGAGCATGCCATTCTAGCGGAAGAGAGTGGAGAACATAAGGGAAACGATTTTGTTTGGGTTATTGACCCGTTAGATGGAACCACAAATTTTTTGCATGGTTTCCCTCAATACGCCGTTTCTATTGCTTTAAAATATAAAGGTCGCTTAGAAGTAGGAGTGGTTTATGATCCGTTACGTGATGAGTTATTCACGGCTAAACGGGGTGGTGGTGCGATGCTTAATAATCGTAGACTTAGAGTCACCAATCAAAATACCTTAAAAGGCGCTTTATTGGGTACTGGCTTCCCGTTTAAAACGGATAAGCATCTTGATGCCTATGTCGGTATGTTTAAGTCGTTAACGACCGAATGTGCCGGTATTCGCCGTGCGGGTTCTGCTGCGTTAGATTTGGCGTATGTGGCAGCGGGACGTTTAGATGGTTATTGGGAAATTGGAATCATGGAATGGGATATGGCCGCCGGCATTTTGTTAATTAAAGAGGCCGGAGGGGTAGCCACTGATTTTTCATTTAATGATAAATATATGGAGTCAGGTAATGTGATTGTGGGTAGCCCAAAAATGCATCAATTAATGTATCAATTGATTGAACCTCATGTCACACCAGAACTAAAATAGTTTTTTAATACGTAGGAGGGGGTAGCGCTATTTACCCCCTTTGACTTTAGTTACCTTATTAAAATAATTCTAGTGCTAGCATAATCCCGTCTTCTCGGCCATTTTCTGCTGGATAATAACCTTTTCTAATTCCTATTTCATTAAAGCCCACGTCTTCATAAAGCGCAATCGCGTGGATATTAGTGGGTCTGACTTCTAAGAAAACGGTTTCTGCACGGCCTTTAGAATACTCAATAAGATGTTCTAGCATTCTTCGGCCAATACCTTGTTTTTGTTCCGAGGGATCTATCGATATGTTGAGAATATGGGCTTCACCCACCGCAATTGAAAGTAAGCTGTAGCCCACGACTTTATTTTCTAATTCACAGACCCAGCAATGATAGCCCGCTTTAAAACAGTCGGTAAATAGATCTTCTTCCCAAGGAAATTGATAGTTAATGCGTTCTATTCTCATGACGCTTGATAGATCATCATGCGTCATTGTTCTAATGCGAAGCAAATCTTTCTTAGTGACAGAATCGGGAAAAATTTTAGCGTAAAACTCTTTATCGGCGTCATAAATGACTAGATTTTTTATTTTGTCCATTAATCCCCGCATAATCAACCTTTATTATTTGTAAATGTCTGTAGTGCTTTCGTTAAATCTAGCCAGGCTTTGCTTTTTTCGGGCAAAAATCGAAGTAAATAGGCTGGGTGATACACGACTACAATCGGCGTATCATTTAATGCGTGAACTTGATTTCTTAGCTTGGCTAACGGTTCGTTTGTTTTTAATAACGCTTGAGCAGAAACTCGACCTAAGGCGATAATGATTTTAGGTTTGAGGAGTTGCTGTTGTCGCTGTAGAAATAGACTGCAATTTTCAATTTCATTGACATGTGGATCCCGATTTTTAGGTGGTGCACATTTAGTAATATTGGTTATAAAGACATCGTTTCGGGTTAAGTTAATGGCCCTCAACATTTCAGTTAATAGGGCATCAGCACTTCCAGTTAAGGGCTCGCCTTGATGTGCTTCATCCTGACCTGGCGCTTCGGTGATCAGCATCCAATCAGCCTGTTGATTACCAGACCCTAAGACAGGCTGTTCCCGTGATGTACATAATTCACATTGTGTACACTGAGTAATATCGGCTTTTAATAAATCCCACGTGTCTTGACTCATCGCCTCAAAAGAAGAGGGGTGGGGCAGTTCAACTGAGGCTGTTTTAGGTATCCATACATCAATACCCATCGCCTCTAAATACTGTAAGCGAAGCGCGTTATCCAAGGTTAAACGCTCTTCGCTGAGACAGCGTTGGTTTGATCACCTCAAGCTCTAAAAAGACAGTCACACGGCCTCTAATTTAGACCTCGCCTTTTTGAGGATGTCGGCGTTGATTAGGACTATTGAGTTTATTAACAGCATTGATATACGCTTTAGCTGAGGCAATCACGATATCTGTGTCAGCACCGAGACCATTAACCATGCGACCTTCTTTCTCAAGGCGAATAGTGACTTCACCTTGAGCATCAGTACCGTTGGTGATGTTGTTAACAGAGTACAGTTCTAAAGTGGCCTCTGATTTGACTAGTTTTTCAATGGCTTTTAAGCTAGCATCGACAGCGCCGCCGCCTTCAGAGCAACCAGAAACTTCTTGGTTATCAATACGAATGGTGACGGTTGCATTGGGAGTTTCTCCGGTTTCTGAGCATACTTTTAACGCAACGAGTTTGACATACTCATCTTCTGCTTCAAAGCCTGCCTCAGAAATTAAGGCTTGCAAGTCTTCGTCAAAGATTTCATGCTTTTTATCCGCTAAGTGTTTAAACCGCGAGAAAGCATCATTCAGTTCTTTTTCAGAGGTAAATTCGAAACCTAACTCGGTTATGCGACTTTTGAATGCATTTCTGCCTGAATGTTTACCTAAGACCATACGGTTGGTGGTCCAACCTACATCTTCGGCGCGCATGATTTCATAGGTTTCACGACTTTTTAATACGCCATCTTGGTGAATCCCTGCTTCATGGGCAAAAGCATTCGCTCCTACAATCGCTTTATTAGGTTGTACAGGAAAGCCCGTAATAGACGAAACGAGTTTAGAGCAGGTTAAAATTTCACGGGTATCAATACCGGTTTGGCAGTTGAAAACATCGTGACGGGTACGAACTGCCATAACAATTTCTTCAAGCGATGCATTACCCGCCCGCTCTCCTAAACCATTAATGGTACATTCAACTTGACGAGCGCCATTCATGACCGCAGCTAAAGAGTTAGCGACCGCTAAGCCTAAATCATTATGACAATGCACGGAGAAGATGGCTTTGTCTGAATTAGGGATACGGTTGATTAGGTTAGCAATCGTGGCGCCAAATTGTTGAGGGACACTATAACCGACAGTATCGGGAATGTTTAGCGTAGTGGCACCTGCATCAATAACAGCTTCTAGAATACGACATAAAAAATCTTCATCAGAACGTCCGGCATCTTCAGGAGAAAATTCAACATTGTCGGTATATTGACGTGCGCGTTTAACGGCTCTTACTGCATATTCAATCACTTGTTCAGGTGACATTTGCAGCTTCATTTGCATGTGGATAGGCGAGGTGGCAATAAAGGTATGAATGCGTGACCGTTGGGCACCTTTAAGGGCCGCTCCTGCACTGTCAATATCTTTATCTAAAGCTCTAGCTAAACCACAAACAACGCTGTCTTTAATGACATTGGCAACGGCTTGAACAGATTCAAAGTCGCCTGGACTAGCAGCGGGAAAACCCGCTTCGATGACGTCTACTTTAAGACGTTCAAGCGCTCGAGCAATTCTGATTTTTTCTTCACGAGTCATAGACGCGCCTGGGCTTTGTTCGCCGTCGCGTAGAGTTGTATCGAATATAATTAATTTGTCTTTCATAAAAACTCAATTTATAGAGCTATATCAACTGTAACGTTGATGTCATTAAAAAGGGGGGGGTAATTTATGTTTAAGTGCTTTTAAACTTTACGGCTATGTAATCGGCGTTTACGCATCACTAAAGTAATAACGGGGCCAGAAATAGCATAACCTAGGAATAATAAGAATAGCATTGTTTCAGGTTGAGCCATCACAAAAGCAATACTTAACATCACCGCTATCGCTACAAAAAAAGGCACTTTACCTTTTAAATCGATTTCTTTAAAGCTGGAGTATCTAAAATTGCTAACCATTAACAAGCCGGTGCTAATAGTTAAGGCAATCCCAATGTATTTAACAATTTCAACAGGATAGTTATTATCTAAAGAAATCCAAATAAAGCCCGCTAAAATAGCGGCTGCAGCAGGACTGGGTAAACCTTGGAAGTAGCGTTTATCTGCGGATGTTAATTGGGTGTTAAAACGAGCCAATCTTAAGGCTCCCCCTGCCATGTGTACAAATGCAGCAAATAGGCCTAATTGACCTAAGCTATGAAATGACCATAAATACATCACTAAAGCAGGTGCAGCACCAAAAGAGACCATGTCTGATAAGCTATCGTACTGAGCCCCAAACTCACTTTGGGTATTGGTTAGTCGTGCGACTCTTCCATCCATACCATCAAGAATCATGGCAACAAAAATAGAAATAGCGGCGGTTTCAAAGCGACCATCTATAGCAGAGGTGATTGCATAGAAACCGGAAAATAATGCGCCTGTAGTAAACAAATTAGGTAATAAGTAAATGCCACGACGGCTTATCGAGCGTTTTTCTGGAGTCATTCTTCAATTAATCCTAAAATGTGATAGACAGTAAAGATTCAAATTTAATTATACAACGAGCCAGACCATGGCATCTATTGTTTCACGTGTAAGGCGGGCGATTTAAATGAAATTCCTGCCCAACCAAAGTGAAAAAAATGTCTGATATTTTGGTGATCAATGCCTTGAGGGTTATTTAAAACATCTAGTTGGTAATAGTCACCAAATAGATTGAGCGTTTGTTCTTGTGTTAATTGATTAAGTTGAGCGAAAGCAAAAATCTTACAAGAGCCTTCATTGGTACCTGCTTTATTAACTAATAGTTCGTCCTTAAGGCCATTATGAAATTCAGCGGGTTGATATTCATAGTTTTCATGAATAATCGCGATTGTTTCGTCGAAGCTGACCGGATGATTAGCGTTAATTTTTTCAAGAAATAAAGCAAGTGACATGGGTTACGGCCTAAATAGAGAAGCTTAATATAAATTTAAAAAGTCTGTGAGTAACAGTGTTAACCTTTTTTCATGATTCTGGCTTTTTCTCGTTGCCAATCACGATCTTTAGAGGTTGCTCGTTTATCATGTAATTGCTTACCTTTAGCTAAACCAATTTCTAGTTTAGCGCGGCCATTTTTCCAATACATGGAGAGTGGAATCAAGGTATAGCCTTTGCGTTCAACCGAACCAATGAGTTTATTGAGTTCATGGCGGTTGAGTAAAAGTTTTTTAGAGCGAATAGAATCCGGATTTATGTGCGTAGAAGCAGAAAGTAAAGCTGAAATATGCGCGCCAGATAACCAGGCTTCACCTCGTTTTAAGACGACATAGCTTTCTTTGAGCTGAACACGTCCTTCTCTAAGGCTTTTTACTTCCCAACCTTGCAAAACAATACCGGCCTCAAAACGCTCCTCAATAAAATACTCATGCTTAGCTTGGCGATTAACTGCGATCGTTGCATTTAGCTGAGATTTATTTTTTTGGGACTTGTTTTCGGCCATATTAGATAGGTTTTTGAATTTTAAACTGACGTAAAGGAATATTTTTGCTATTTTACCCGATATTATTAATAAGGTGAGTTTTTAATAGGCGTTCAATAATGATGGAAACACAAAAAACAGTTCATGGTGCATGGTCTTCACGTTTTGCATTTATTTTAGCCGCTACCGGTTCAGCCGTTGGTTTGGGTAATATCTGGAAGTTTCCTTATATTACTGGAGAAAATGGAGGGGGTGCATTCGTACTCGTTTATCTATTTTGCGTCCTGTTAATCGGTATCCCCATCATGATTGCGGAAACGATGTTAGGACGAAGAAGCCAAAGAAATCCAATTGAAACGATGCAGATATTAACCGAAGAGGCGGGTGCTGATAAAAACTGGCATTATCTCGGTTGGATGGGAGTGATTGCGGGGTTATTAATTTTATCGTATTACAGTGTGATTGCAGGTTGGGCTTCTGCCTATGTTTTTAAAGCCTTTGCGGGTAGTTTTTTTGATGCAGATGCGAAAGAAATAAAAACTATTTTTAATAACTTTGTAGGGAGTCCTATTCAGTTAATTTTTTGGCATTCCTTATTTATGCTGGCAACTATGTTGATTGTGGTGCGTGGTATTAATAATGGACTAGAAAAAGCAACTCAATATTTAATGCCGAGTTTATTTGTCTTGATGTTTTTGTTGGTAGGCTATGCCATGACAACAGGCAGTTATTTTCAAGGCTTACAGTTCTTGTTTATACCTGACTTTAGTAAGTTGACGAGTAATTCAGTATTAACCGCGATGGGTCACGCCTTTTTTACCTTAAGTTTGGGGATGGGCGCTATCATGGTTTATGGTTCTTATTTACCTAAAAATATTTCTATTGCTAAAACTGCCTTCTTAATCGCCGGAGCAGATACTATTGTCGCTTTACTGGCAGGTATTGCTATTTTTCCGATTGTATTTGCTAATAATTTACATCCTAATTCAGGTCCTGGTTTAATTTTTGAAACTTTACCGATTGCCTTTGGTTCTATGACAGGCGGTTGGTTAATGGGGATCTTGTTTTTTGTAATGTTAACGATTGCTGCTTTAACATCCTCAATTTCTTTGATTGAACCTGCGGTGGCCTGGTTAGTTGAAAATAAAGGTTTTAGTCGTGAAAAAGCCTGTGCTTGGACGGGTGGTTTGACTTGGGTCTTAGGCTTAGGTACGGTTTTTTCCTTTAATGTCTGGTCTGATGTTACGTTCTTTGAGCGCACTATCTTTCAACTATTAGATTATTTAACCGCTAACTTAATGCTACCTATTGGTGGTTTTTGTATCGCTATTTTTGCTGGGTGGATGATGAAATCTCAACATAGTGCTGAAGAGTTAGATATGCCGACTCAAGCAGGTTATGACGCTTGGAAACTTTTAATTAGTTATGTTGCGCCAGCAGCGGTCTTTTTTGTGTTTCTACATGTGGTTGGAGTGCTTTAAATGACAGTGGTTCAGAAAAGTGCTTTGGTTAAGTTTTCAGCTAACCAAATGTTTGATCTAGTCAATGATATTGAAGATTATCCAAACTTCTTGCCGTGGTGTAGTGGTAGTCGGATTATTAGGAGAGGAGAGGGGATTGTTGAAGCAGAGCTGTTGATTTCAAAAGGTGGCTTTAAAAAATCATTTTCAACTAGAAATAAAATCGATGAAGGCGGCATGATTACGGTGTCCTTACTTGATGGGCCTTTTTCTTATTTAGAAGGCGTCTGGAATTTTATGCCGTTGCGAGAAGATGCCAGTAAGATTTCTTTAGACTTAGAGTTTGAAATGTCAGGTAAGTTAGCGAGTCTGGCTTTTGGTGTGGTTTTTAATCAAATATGCAACACGATGGTGAGCTCCTTTACTAGTCGTGCAAAAGAGATTTATGGTTGAGCGGATGATAACAATCGAAGTGGCTTATGCAGTGCCTGAGCAACAAGTGCTTATTACTTTAGAGATGCCTGAAGGGGTTACCGCAGAACAAGCGGTTAAAGCCTCGGGGTTACTAAGCCAGTTTCCTGAAATACAAGGACGAGAGTTAGCGGTAGGTATTTTTGGGGCTGTTTGTAAGCCTGAGCAAGTATTAGTTCAGGCCGATAGAGTCGAAATCTATCGGCCTTTAGTTCATGATCCTAAAGAAGCCCGCCGGCAACGCGCTGTAAAGAGTTAAAGCGGTAAGTTATCGGTATTTGGAATTGATTTAACATCAGACTTGCTATTTTTAGTGGCTGTATCTGCACTCATGAAGTTAAAAATATTGGAGAGCCCCGTTATTTTTTCCCAGAGTGTTTTATCAAGATCGCGCTTAGGAATATCAACGATCATTTCATTTGATACTCTAAGTGCGGGTGTTTTCCCAGGTCTGTAATCACCCTGAATACCGACTATTTGGTCATTTTCAAAAAACAATGATAGTTGCTTTTGTACTGTGTCTTCACCAGTAGGGTGATTAGAGTATAGGTAATCCCATCGATTTTTATGGAAAATATTATCCATCATAGGAGAACCCATAATAAATAATACTTGGCGTTTGTTCATGCCTGGGCGAAGTTGATCTACCATGCTTTGTTCTATGATATTACCTTGCTGAACATCAATATGATAGACGCCAGGTAAATGGTTCAAAATAGTTGAACAGGAGGTCAGTGATAGACTGGTTAGTAGACTTAAAGAAAAAAGCGTCTTTCTCATTTGGGCTTTCTGCAATGTTTAAAAGTGAAATGATACAGGATGTTAATTAATAATCCTATAAAAGTGTCATACTCTTGGCTTATAAAAAGGCTACAATAAGCAAAAATTTGTATTTAAATGCCCACAAAGTAGACTAGTCGGAGGTTAGTGTTGGAAACAGATAATTTGAGAAATGTAGGGCTTAAGGTTACTTTGCCTCGAGTAAAGATCCTGCAAATTCTTGAGAAACAAGTTGATGATCGGCATTTAACAGCTGAAATGGTTTATAAAATTCTGTTAAGTGAAGGTGAAGAAATCGGTTTGGCAACTGTTTATCGAGTATTAACGCAGTTTGAAGCGGCTGGTTTAGTCACGAGACACCATTTTGAAGGGGGTAATTCAATTTTTGAGCTCGATACAGGGGATCATCATGATCATGTTCTTTGTATGAAATGTGGTAAAGTCGATGAATTTAGGGATGAAATCATTGAAGCTCGACAAAAAGAAGTGGCGTTAAAACTGGGTTATGAATTGACTGATCATGGTCTTTATTTATATGGTTTTTGCCCACAGTGCAAGTTATCCTGATTTTTTCTTTATCTTATCGAATTCATGTTTAAACCTCTTATTTTTTATATAGGCTTGCGATATACGCGAGCAAAACGTCGTACTCAATTTATCTCGTTTATTACCTTAACCTCTGTCTTAGGAATTGCTTTAGGTGTCACGGCACTGATAACAGTGCTTTCTGTGATGAATGGTTTTGAGGCAGAACTGCGGGAACGTATTTTAGGAATGACCTCTCATGCCACCGCGACGGGTAAATACGGTCAGTTAGATAACTGGCAAGAATTAGATCAAAAATTAAAAGGTTATCCTCATGTCGAAGGGTCTGCTCCTTTTATTACCGGTCAGGTGATGATTAATGCCGATCGTCGCGTGAGTGGTACCATGTTAAATGGGATATTACCAGAGTACGAAGCTAAAGTGTCTGATGTAGCCAATAAAATGAAAGCGGGGCAGCTCAGTAATTTGGTGGCGGGTGAGTATGGTATTGTCTTAGGTGTTGAATTAGCTAATTATTTAGGCGTGGCTATGGGCGATAAAATTACCGTCATTAGTCCGCAAATTAATTCAACCCCGGCGGGTATTGTGCCGAGAATGCGTCGATTTACTATTGTGGGTGTCTTTCAAGTCGGTATGTATGAATACGATCGTAACATGGCCTTGATTAATATTGATGACGCGGCCAAGTTATTTCGTATGGATGCGGCGGTTTCTGGCTTACGTATTAAGTTAGATGATTTATTTAACGCACCTAAAATAACTCATACTTTAGCCACTGCTTTAGCTGATGAATACCAGGTGAGCGATTGGACTTTAGCTCATAGTAATTTCTTTAGAGCAATTCAAACAGAAAAAAGGGTGATGTTTATCATCCTGTTGCTGATCGTGGCTGTAGCTGCCTTTAATATCGTGTCTACCTTAGTTATGGTGGTGACTGATAAACGGGGTGATATTGCTATTCTTAAAACACAAGGACTGACATCGCCTGCCATTATGGGTATCTTTATGGTGTTAGGTTCCATTATTGGAATTGTAGGGACAGCCTTAGGCACGCTGGGTGGGGTCGTGTTAGCCTTAAATGTAGAAACGATAGTACCCGCAATCGAAAAGTTATTTCAAGTGCAATTTATGGCGGCGGATGTGTATTACATTAGTGAGTTGCCGTCTAAATTGGTTTGGGCCGATGTTTATGCCATCGCAGGAATGGCTTTCTTTTTGTCGTTGTTAGCCACTATTTATCCTGCTTGGCAAGCCTCTCGAATTAATCCAGCCGAGGTGCTTCGATATGAATAAAAATATCATCTTACATTGTCAGCAATTAATAAAACGTTACGATCAAGGCGGTTTAAATGTTGATGTTCTTAAAGGGGTCGATTTAGAGATTAGAGTCGGTGAGCGTGTAGCGATCATGGGTGCTTCGGGTTCAGGAAAGAGTACCTTGCTACATTTATTAGGGGGCTTAGAAAAAGCCACCAGTGGTGAAGTCATTTTAGAGGGTGTGAACATTAATCAAGTCAGTGGGGCAAAACTGGCGAAATTAAGAAATAAATCACTGGGATTTATTTATCAATCACATCACTTGTTAGGCGAGTTTACCGTGCTGGAAAATGTTGCTATGCCGTTGTTGATTGCCGGTGAGACCGTTAAACAAGCCCGAGTTCGAGCGATTGAGTTATTAAAACGCGTAGGTTTAGGGCATCGGATTGAACATAAACCTGGTGAGCTTTCTGGCGGTGAGAGACAACGAGCTGCCGTTGCCAGAGCGTTAATTAATAAACCCAGTTTGATTTTAGCGGATGAGCCGACTGGAAACTTAGACAGTAAAACGGCAGATCAAGTTTATCAGTTAATGTTAGAGCTTAATCAAGAATTGCAGGTAAGTTTTTTAGTGGTTACTCATGATCATGAATTAGCTGCTCGTATGGGTAAAGTCTTACACATGGAAGATGGCTTGATCGTTGGTTGATAGTTATTTAAGGGCTTTATTTAATAAAGAAAGGGGGTTTTAATATCCCCTTGTGTAGGTGGTGTTAAGCGCCGACGAAAGATTAATCATTCACAACGGGTTTTTTTACTGGGTGAGTGCTTATATCTTCGATGGCTTTTGTAACATTACTTAGTATTTAATAGCTCTAAACGGATTTTCCTTAGGTAATAAGCGTTTTTGTTTTCTAGCATTCCATCTTTTTAAGGTGTTGCAACGCCAGAAAAGATTAATTCCAAAATAACCTATTGAGGCACTTATCGTACCTACAATGAAGCAACCCGTTAAAAACGGAAAGAGAATCTCGCCAGAAAGTACCGAGGCAATAGAAAAAGAAGTGGCCGGTAGATTTAATATTGATAACCCTACTAAATAGGCAAAATAAAATAAAGGTGGCATTGTGAGCGGATTAGTTAGCCATACTAGGACCACCGAGATAGGTAAGTTTCCTCTAAAATAAAAAGCCCCAACGGCAGCAATTGCCATTTGACCCGGAGTTGGAATCCACGCTCCAAACAGACCCACCGCAAAAGCAATAGAGACTGAGCGTCTATTAAAATGCCAAAGATTTGGATGGTGCAGTTTATCACCTAGAAATTGAAGATTCTTGTGAGTTTTAAGACTATTAAAATCAGGGATAACTTTATGCAGTAGTTTTTTTATAAGTTCTTTCGCCATCGGTTCTCTATAGATTAAAGTGGATTAAACGTAGTTTATTAGGTTTTATAAGCCTCAAAACACCTAGGTGCTTTATGATTGTTTCTGCGTTGGCCTTTTTAACAGGACTGTTATTTGTGCAACAATTTTCAGTGTTGCCAAGTTGGATAGGCGTGTTCATGTTGACAATCTTAGCTATTATTATGGCATGGTTACGTTATTGGCGGTGGGTGTTTTTTATAGTCGGATTGTTGTGGGCAGTGATCTTCGCGTTAAATCGTTTAGCCGATCGGTTGCCTATGGCTCTAGACGGTCAAGAAATAGTGGTGACTGGATTAATTGTCGATTTACCCGAGCAAAATGAGAGGCAAACGCGTTTTGATTTTAGGGTGATCCAAGCGGATCAAAAGTTACCCTCTATACTCAGGTTAAGCTGGTATTTTCCAGATCAGCTCATTAAATCGGGGCAGTATTGGACACTCTTAGTTAAACTAAAACGACCTCATGGTAATTTAAATCCAGGGGGCTTTGACTATGAACGTTGGTTATTGACTCAAGCGATAGGTGCGACTGGATATGTGCGTCCGGGACAAAAGCCAGTGTTATTGGGACGTGAATCCGCTTGGTTTAATGGTGCTGTTTGGCGCCAAACCATCGGCGATGGGTTAACGGAGTTATTACCTAATAGTCCGAGTTTAGCATTGCTTAAAGCGTTAACCATTGGCGATGGAAGCCAAATTAGTCCGCATGAGTGGGATGTGTTTCGTAAAACAGGCACCACCCATTTAGTGGTTATTTCAGGTTCTCATATTGGTTTAGTGGCGGGGTTAGCATACTTACTGGTTTTTAGAATCTGGGCTAGGGTAGGTGTTTTATTGTGGTCACCTCAAACCTTATCTGCTTTAGTGGCGATGGTTGTTGCAGTATTTTATTCGAGCCTAGCCGGTTTTTCTATTCCGGTACAACGTGCTATGGTTATGTTAATCGTCGTGATGTTAACGTTAATATTGCAACGTCATAGTCGGCCCTTTAATACCTTAGCGATTGCTTTATTTGCCGTATTGATTTTTGATCCATTAGCTATTTTGTCTGTGGGCTTTTGGTTATCATTTTTAGCGGTGAGTTTAATTGTTTATGTCGTCTCTTCACGCTTAGGGAAGGGCGGTTATTGGCTCGAAATGCTAAAAATAAATTGGGCTACCTCTATAGGCTTAGCGCCTTTATTGTTATTGTTTTTTCAACAAGTTTCCTTAATATCCCCCGTCGCTAATTTTATTGCAGTCCCCGTGATTAGTTTTATTGCTGTGCCAGTGGCTTTGGTCGGTGTGGTATTAATGGAAATATCGCCTTTTTTAGCGACTCAACTGCTAAAGGGTGTCGATCTTACTCTGCAGGGTTTATTCTTCGTTTTAGAGCAGATGTCTACGCTATCTTGGGCAACCCTTAATCATACCCAACCGTCTATTGGGGCGTTGGTGTTTGCGATACCGGGTATTTTGTTATTATTAGCACCACGAGGCATGCCGTGTCGCTGGATAAGTGGACTGATGTTTTTACCTCTATTCTTTACAGAAACCGAAAAACCATTAAGCGGCGCTATTAAAATGACATTACTGGATGTTGGGCAGGCGTTAGCGGTGGTGGTACAAACTCAACAGCACTGGTTGGTGTATGATACCGGCGCTAAATTCTCAAAAGACAGTGATATGGGTAAAAGCGTGTTGCTACCTTTTTTGAGGCAACAAGGGGCAGAACACATTGACCGTTTAATTATAAGTCATGGTGATAATGATCATATTGGCGGAGCCGTCTCCTTGTTAACGTCAATGCCGGTGACTGACGTCTTAACCAGTGCGTTGGAACCTTTAAAAGATTATGCCCCGATTAAATGTATTGAAGGGCAAACGTGGGAATGGGATAACGTTATTTTTACAATATTATCACCACCGCATATTTTTGTATCAGACAATGATAATTCGTGTGTCTTGCAAATTAAATCCGCACACGGTATTGTTTTATTACCCAGTGATATAGAAGCGTCTGCTGAAACAGGATTAGTTGAACGATATGGAGACGATTTAAAAGCCAATATATTAATTGCCCCCCATCATGGCAGTAAAACCTCTTCAACGTTAAATTTTTTAAAGGCTGTTCAACCCGAGACGATATTGATACCTGCAGGTTATCGGAATCAATTTAAACACCCGCATCCTGATATTTTGGCAAGATATGCACAGCAACATATCAATTGGCTGAATACCGCAGATAAAGGCGCGTTGACACTGAGTGTGCAAAACGGTGTTTGGGCATTAGAGTCATTCCGTGACAGCGCCGGTAAATATTGGAATAATAGGTAAGACGCGATTTTTTATTTTTTAATATCAACTACTAGCAGAGATAACAATGGCACAATTTACAGTGACAGGTGAGATAGATCCTTTTTTACATATCAGTTTATTACAGGGTGAAAAGATTTATTGTGAATCGAATGCCATGGTGATGATGGAAAGTGCATTAGACCTCAAAGGAAAAATGACGGGTGGCTTAGGAAGTGCTTTAATGCGGCGATTTGCGAATGACGAATCCTTTTTTCAGCAACACATAGAAGCAGTTCGTGGTGGGGGAGATTGTTTGTTATCACCGACATTACCTGGGGCTATTCAAGTCTTAGAGGTGGGCGCTACGAGTTATAAAATAACAGATGGTGCTTTTGTGGCGGCAGAAAGTGGTGTTAACCTCAATGTGCGCACCCAAAATGTCGGCACTGCTTTATTTGGACAATCGGGCGGGTTTTTTATCTGTGAAGCGTCTGGTGTGGGTAAATTAGCGGTTTCAGGATTTGGTTCTAGTTTTGTCTTAGATGTTGAACCGGGTAAAGATATTGTTATTGATAATGCGCATGTCGTCGCGTGGGATAGTAGCTTACATCATGAAATATCGGTCACGACACAACAATCAAGTGGTTTATTGGGACAATTGGTTAATAGTGTAACCAGTGGTGAGGGTATGGTCCTTAAATTCTCAGGGAGAGGTAAGGTGGTTATCTGTTCTAGGAATCGTGATAATTTTATTTCATGGTTATTAAAGGGAATGCCGACTAATAGTTGATAATATTTGTAAGACTTATGATAAAGTTCACCCTGTCATGTAACTAATTATATATGCTTAATATCTAGGCAGTTACTGACTTAATAAAAATAACTATAACGAGGTGTACATTACATGAAAGTATTAAAAAAAGCTGTCTTAGCGACGACATTGGCAATTTCTTTTGGATCTTTTCCTGCAACTGCCGATATCTGCTTAGGTATGGCATGTATGTATAATAGAATGACGCCAGTAGAAGGAATCGACGCTACCATAGGTCAAATCAATGAAGCGTTGAAATCTATTCAAGTAAGAAACAGTGGCGGCGCTGCTGACGACGGTAAAGCAGGGGATGAGCTGATTATTAATGATATTAAAGAAGCATTAAAATTAAGTAAAGAAATTAATGCAAATGACAAGCTAGATCGTAATCGTAATCGTGCAAACGATTATTTGAAAAAAGCGCGAGGAGCGATTCAAGAACATGATTTAGCAAAAGCCACAGACCTTTTAAAAGAGGCAGAGAAACGTTTTGAAGATCTTAAGAGTATGATTGACTTAACGCAAGCGGATAGAGTTTCTCAGCAAACCAATTTATTAAGTCGTATTAAGGGAGAGGTCGATCCTAATGCCGGCTCACGTAAATAAAACGTTTAAACGTGTATAAATAATTAGTAATATGTTGCGCGGCTCTTGCGTGTCGATTGACTAAGAGCTTATTGGAGAGGGTAACAGACTTCTCTAGATGTTACCCTTCTCCAATTCGTTCAAATAGTCTACTATAAAGCAGCCATCTTCAATCGAGCCGTTTCGATGGCTTTTCTAACGGTATCAGGAGCTGTGCCACCAATATGTTGACGGGCAGCCACTGAGCCTTCTAAAGTTAAGAAGCCAAACACATCTTCGGTTATTAAGCTCGAAAATTGTTGTAACTCAGCTAAAGAGATTTCTGATAAATCCCTTTGGCTATTGATACCTAATCTTACAGCTAAACCTACCACTTCATGAGCATCTCTAAACGCCATGCCTTTACGCACTAAATAATCGGCTAAATCAGTTGCCGTAGCGAAACCTCTTTTTGCAGATTGATACATATTAGCTTTTTTAGCGGTGATATGGGGCACCATATCGGCATAAGCACGTAAACAGTTAACTAAGGTGTCGGCCGTATCAAATAAAGGTTCTTTATCTTCCTGGTTGTCTTTGTTATAGGCCAAGGGTTGGCTTTTCATCAGCATTAATAAAGACATTAAATGCCCCGTGACTCGACCTGATTTACCCCGCACTAATTCAGGTACATCAGGATTTTTCTTTTGCGGCATAATTGAAGAACCTGTGCAGAAGGCATCGGGGATTTCAATAAAATCAAATTGGGCGCTTGACCATAAGATAAGTTCTTCAGAAAAACGTGATAAATGCATCATGATTAAACTGCCAACGGCCGTAAATTCAATGGCAAAATCACGGTCACTTACAGAGTCTAAGGAGTTAGCGGAAGGATGACTAAATCCTAACAACTCAGCGGTCATATAACGATCGATTGGATAGCTAGTGCCTGCTAAGGCCGCGGCACCTAAAGGCATCACATTGATACGTTTACAGCAATCTTGGAGTCTTTCGTGGTCACGAACCAACATTTCGTACCAGGCCATCAGATGATGTCCAAAAGTAATCGGTTGAGCCACTTGTAAATGAGTAAAGCCAGGCATAATCGTGTCGGCATGTTGGGTTGCCAGTTCTAAAATAGCCCATTGCAAGCGAGTCAGTTGTGCGGTAATTTGAGCCACTTCACTGCGTAAATACAGTCTGATATCGGTCGCGACTTGATCATTACGTGAGCGACCGGTATGGAGTTTTTTGCCGGCAATACCAATTAAGTCAGTTAAACGAGCCTCGATATTCATGTGAACATCTTCTTGTTTAATTGACCAAACAAAGTTGCCACTAATGATTTCATCACTGACGTGGTTTAAACCTTGAATGATAGCATCACGTTCTGCTTCCGTTAAAATACCACAATGGGCGAGCATTTTAGCGTGAGCGATAGAGCCTTGTATATCTTGTTGGGCCATACGTTTATCAAAATCGACAGAAGCGGTAAATACTTCAACAAAAGCATCGGTCGCTTGTGCAAAACGGGCACTAGAAAGTTTTTCTGAATTAACTGTAGTCATGGATTTTTATGCGGAATAACTTAAATAAAACAAATTATACAGATAAACACGTACTTATCCCTAATAATGGTCATGAACACGCATATTGTAGGTTACAATATTTCCTATTGAGATTTCATGCTTAAAAATAAATAACTACTGTGTACGAACAGCACTTTCATTTTAATCAATTACCCTTTTCTATATCGCCTGATCCTCATTTTATGTATATGAGTGCGCGTCATCAAGAAGGATTGGCGCATCTGTTGTATGGGATTGATTTTGGTGGAGGATTTGTAGCGTTAACCGGTGAAGTTGGTACGGGAAAAACTACTTTATGTCATTGTCTTTTACAACAACTCCCAAAAAATATTGATATGGCACTTATACTTAATTCAAGACTCAATGCCTTTGAATTGGTAGCCACTATTTGTGATGAGTTAGGCGTTACTTACGATAAAACTCAGCTTTCACTTAAGTACCTGATTGATAATTTAAATCAATATTTATTAAGTGCCCATGCACAAGGTAGACGCACGGTCTTATTAATCGACGAAGCTCAGAATCTCAGCATGGATGTCTTAGAACAAATTCGATTATTAACTAATTTAGAAACTAGCACCACCAAGTTATTAAGAATTATTTTAGTCGGTCAGCCAGAGTTAAAAGAACTGTTAGCTAAACGTGAGTTGCGACAGTTAAATCAGCGTATCACGGCACGTTATCATTTGTTGCCGTTGTCTTTTGAAGAAACATCGGCTTATATTGAGCATCGATTAAGTGTCTGTCATGGGCAAGTTGATATATTTAATGCCAAAGCTTTACGAAGAGTTTATCGATTGACCGAAGGAATTCCTAGACTAATCAATATCCTCTGTGATCGAGCCTTGTTAGGCGCTTATTCCAAGCATTCAAAAACGGTTAATGCTTCCATAGTGAATATGGCGGCTAAAGAAGTTTTACCTGGACCTATTGAACTGAATCTGCCATACATAAGGATATCTTTGGCAATATTTTCAGTGGCTTTGATTAATTATGGGCTCTTTTTTATAAACAAAGAGCCCACTGAAAGTTTAAAAGTCGTAAACGCTAAAACGATAGAGAGCCCTTATGAACAGTTGCAAACTATTAAACCGACTCCGCAAGTAGTCCGCCCGTCTGAAATTAATAGGGTAACCTCCACAGAATCATTAAACATATCACCCACGCCCACGATTTTTAACCCACCCACAGCATTTGAACAATGGCTTAATAATCCAGATTACTTTCTTGATTATTATCCCGATTATTCTTTAGATTCTGCCTTGATTACTTTATTACGTCATTGGGGTAAAGAGATCCCAGAGACGGGTAAAGTTGATTGTCATTCGATAGTTGCGATGGGTTTACGTTGTGTGTATGGAAAAACTACCTGGCGAGAATTATTACTAATAAAACGTCCCGTTATTTTAGAATTTTCTTTGAATAATAGTAAAAAGCAACATGCTTTAGTGACAGGATATAGGCAGAAAACCGCTGAAATTGAATTTAAAGAGAATATTAAATTTCCACTGGCGGACGTTTTAAAATACTGGGAAGGTTACTATTTAGCATTAGAAGCACCGGTAATGCCAACGGCAAAGGGCATATTGCAAGGTCAGTCATCTGATAATGTGTTGTGGTTACGTAATGTGTTAAATAATATTGATGGTAAAAGCCCCATTGTTCAAGACCCTACTTATTATGATGAGGCTTTAGCCCAGCGAGTTTTGAAGTTTCAGGAGCAATTTCATTTAAAAAAAGATAGTCGGGTCGAAGGTGATACTTTGCTGCGTTTAAAGCAATTCGTTCACAACTTTCAATCGTCACACTTAAAAATAAGCGATTAATTATGTCTTTTATTTTAAATGCACTTCGTAAATCTGAACAAGAAAGAAAATCTCTTAATCCTGAAGATTTAGCCGAGCGCTTACAGAACAAACAATGGCAACCCCGTCATCCTAAAACAGGAGGTGTTTATAAAAGTTTGGTTATTGCTAACATGGTACTTATTTTAGGGGTAATGGGTTTTGCATGGTATTACTTCAAAACACCTACTCCCGCTCCCGCCTTATCTGTAAGTGTTTCTAAACCTGTCGTGTCGACTGCTGTCGAAGTCGATGCTGATTCTTCTCAGGTTGAGCTATCGACGCCAAAACCTCTGGATAATGTGCCAATGAAAACGACTTCTATAGCAAATTGGATCGAAATCCAAAAGTTTAGTATTAATACTGATAAACCAGACGAGGCCAAGATAATAGAGTTCCAACCGGTGAAACAGCAACCTAAAACAAAATCAGAGAAAATTGATCAAGTTGAGAAAAAAATAGCGCATCCTGTTACGTCGGAGCCGGGAGTCGTGGCGCAGTTGGAGTCTAAGCCTAAGCCGTTATTGAGTAAACCTAATACGTCTTTAAATAAAGCCAATACACCTTTCAGTCAATCAACTCAAGTTTTCGAGCAAGATAGTAAGCAATCCTCTCAAGAAGAGCTGCCTTTTTTAAGAGAATTGCCGGTTGAGTTTAGAAATGCCGTACCGTCCTTTAAGGTTAATGTTTTTGTGTATGCCGTCCCGCCAGAGGATAGTTTTGTGATGATTGACGGGGAGAAATATAAAGAAGGCCAAACCGTGCAACCTGGTTTGCTGTTAAAAGAGATACGCGCAGAAAGTATGGTCTTAGTGTATCAGGGGCGACTTTTTCAAATAAATCGTATTTGATTAGCGCTTAATTAAGGTAACGAGTTGGCTCTTATCATCAATGTTAATTTGATATCGACTTAAGGCGCTCATTCCTAGTAGTTTGTTAGTGCCTAATAAGGCATCAGCAATAAACGCAACTTGAACTTGCTCAAGACTCTCGCCGGCAATTTTAACCGTGTTTAAATGCGTAATTTTAGCTTTAGTCGTGCCATTAGCCGTCTGCATATTTTGCTGAGTAAAAGTTTGATGGGTTAAACCTAAAGAGGCAATCATTGATTCTGGTAAAACGACTAAATCGGCTCCGGTATCAATGACCATATCCACGGTTTGCCATGTTTCACCATTACCAGATAAATCCACTGAAACGATGAAATGATTGCCTTGTTGATGCGTGGGTAAGACAATGCTTTCGACCTCAGATTTTTGTTTTTTGTTAATAATAACAATTCGCTCAATTTCACCTTTGTTATTTCGACTCACAATATGGTTAAATGAAGCTAATAGTTGTTCAGTTTGTTGTGACAGAGAACCTCGGGTTTTAATTTTTTCTTCATTTTGGATACGTTCAAGCCCTATAATCTTGATATTCATTTGAGCTTGTATAGACAGCAGCTGTTCAAATAAATCGGTTGGATTTTTAAGTTCTTCGGCTTGAGAAGTAAAAGGGCTGAGTATTAACAAAGACAATGTTAATGCACGCAGTCTTGGGTTTAACGTCTTTAAGGCTGGAATAAAAAACATGGAGTTTACGAGGTGTGGTATTTAATCGAATGGATTTCTAAGCATTTTAACGCATAAGTTTTTTTAAGTCTTAGTGACTTAGTGAATAATTTTAATGGCACAGGGTCAAGTGTCTACTCAATCGGATGTCATTAATGAGCAGTTGGAGCCAGTTTTGAAAATATACAATGATGTGAGCACTCATGACAATTAATCAAATAACGTATTTGATGTTTGTGTTTTTCATTATTATCCTTAATGTTAAAGCTCATTTAGAGTTAAGACTATTAGATATTAGTGCAGATAAGAAATCTTTTTGGCTTAAATCGATTAACTACGTTTTGATATCAACTGTTAGTTTTGCGATAGGTTCTTTTGGAATGCCCCTTTTTTTAATCACGGCGAATTTGAGCCTTATTGGTGGTTTAATTTATTTGGGGCTTTTATTTAGATCCCTAAGGCAACCCGTCAGTCAACGCTTTAGTAGATACTGTATCTTGTTATTTATTCTGTTCGCGTTGGTGATGTCAATCATGTTAATTTGGCAAGCACCTTATATTTACCGGTATCGTGTTGTAGCGAGTGTTTTATTTATTATAACGGCTTGGCATTTAAAGGAAATTATTCAGGTCATTAAAATAGATAAGTCTATCCATTTAAAGTTTTTTGTTATGTTATTAGTCCCCGTGCTTATTTTAATTGTAGTGCGTGTCGCTAATTTTGATCCGATTAACTATAAAAATGTGAATTACGTTTATCAAGAGTCGTCTGTTGGGTTATTGGCTAGAATTATTATGACGTCTCTTTATTTTGGGATGTATGTTTTTGTCAGTAGTTATTTTTACGATAAACTGTTGTTAAGAGAAAAAGACGTAGTGACCCAGTTAAAGGCGACCATGTTAGCCCTGAAGGAAACCACGGCAGAAAAAGAAGAGATTGATAGGCTTTTAAAAGAACGAGAGCATTTACTTTTTTCTTTAGTTAGAGCCGAAAAAAGAGTGCAGTCGGGGGTTTTATCGGCATCTATTGCTCATGAATTAAGCCAGCCATTGTGTGCCGTTAAAATTAATATACAGTCTTTACATAGAATAGTACGCCATGAAAAGTCTCATTTATTTGATGAGGTATTAGATCGAGTCGATAGTAATATTGACCGTGTGACCGGTATTATCGATACGCTAAAGCAGTTATTTATAGCGCCCAATGGTCAATATGAACAAATATCGGTTGATCAATTTATTAAGTCTTTAGATGTTATTCTTAGGTCTAATGCGCAAAAAAAAGGCATACAGTTAGTGTATGAACTAAATGCACCTAAGGCAGTGAATGTTATTGTCGGTGAGTTTCAGCAAGTCATTATTAATTTATTAAATAATGCAGTGACAGCGTTAAGTCCTCTTGAGATGGAAAATAAAAAAATTGTTATTAAAACGCAGCAACTAAAAGAGTCGCTGCGTGTTTTAGTGATTGATAATGGCATGGGTGTACCAGAAGACTTGGGTGATTCTATTTTCGATTTAATGAAAACGACTAATGAGTCGGGAATGGGGATAGGCTTATGGTTATCTCGGTATATTGTAGAGCGCCACGGAGGTTCCTTGGTTTATAAAAATCAACCAAACAGTACTGGCGTTGCCTTTATTGTAGAGTTGCCGAGTGTTATCAATCAGTAGTGTTAATGATAGGTTATCCATAATTAGAGCTTATTCAGCCTGAAAGAACATTAAGTTTCTGAATTAGAATGTTAACGTATTTAAAATAACATTAATAAAATTGATTTATTTTAGGTTTGTTGCCCTTAGGGGTGATTGTTTTATTTTTTAGAGTACCTACAATGCTCCCATCTTGTTATAAATAGCTTTAAGGTGGGATGCAATTATGTCTATAGAAAAAACAACACGAATTGAAATAAATGATTTCGATCTTATCAAAAAAACATCGGCTCACTATGCGCCAAGAAATAGAGTTCATGACAGTTTACTAGCCACTAAAGATTTTAATGATCAAAAATTATCTTTGCTTTGGCGTGTGTATTTACAAGCACTCTTTAAGAACTTAAGAACCTCATGGTTACGTTTAGTTCATAAACCTTTTTAAGCTTGACTTAAGATGCTGGATATTTCTTTGATTCGTGCGACGTCTATACTCGGTCATAGTGCGCTTTGTTATGATAAATATTATTTTGAGCGAAGTATTAGAAAAACTCGAATTGAGAGTGACTTACAGGGCGGCATTGAGCAGAATCAATTAGAATTTTATTACCAAATACAAGTGGATCATGATCGTAAACCGATCAGTGCAGAAGCTTTGGTGAGATGGAATCATCCTGAGCTCGGTTTACTTTCACCCCTTGAGTTTATTCCTATCGCGGAACAGTCTTTATTAATCGTAGAGCTGGGTAATCATTTATTAGAAATGGCTTTTAAACAACTGCTTGAGTGGGGGCAGTGTGATTCTACTAAGCATCTGACTCTTTCAGTGAATGTGACTGCAAAACAATATGGTATGCCTGACTTTATTTCCACAATAACCGCATTATTAAAAAAATATCCTATTGATGCCAGCAAACTCACTTTAGAATTAACCGAAAGTATTCAGGTCGCTGATGTAGGCTGCGTAACACAAAAAATGCATTATCTAAAAGATAACTACCAGATTAAATTATCGTTAGATGATTTTGGGACCGGTTATTCATCTTTAGTTTATTTAAAAACCATGCCCTTTGATGAAATCAAAATAGATCAAAGTTTTATTGTTAATATTGCTACGAGTCACAAAGATGCAGGCCTGGTTAAAGCTATTGTGGCATTATCTAAAAGTTATCATTTTGAAGTCCTTGCTGAAGGTGTAGAAACTAAAGCGCAATTTGATTACTTACGTGAGATTGGGTGTCATAGTTTTCAGGGATATTTATTTTCTAAACCTTTGCCTATAGACGCGTTTCAGGCTTTATTAAACCAGTAATTTAATGTCTAAAAAAATAATTTTTTGTTGCCTTGCCCTTTGGGGTAGTTGTTTAAATGTTAATAGTATTTAAACTGTTAAGTATAAATACGTCTACAAAGTTAAGTTAAATAGTTTTGTGTGATGTTTAATGAACCATTAACAGAAATATAATGTGTATTAGATCATTAAAGTGCATATTTTAATAACCTTAAATCATCTTATAGAGTTGATGCCTGTGTCACCGGCTATTATTTGAATTGATCTAGGTAAAAATAAGGCGAAATGAATGAGTAGAACAAGAGTGCCCGTTACACTAGAAGAACATAAAATGGCGTTGAGTTGCTTGCGTGGTCGCATCGTTTTAATTGATGACTATCCAGAAATCCTCTCTGCTTTAGTACCTTTGTTTGAAATGGAAGGTTATTATTGTGAGAGTTACTTATCCGCTGAGTCTTATTTAGACTACGATGCAGAAAGACCTTTGCCCTTTCCAGGACCTTGGTGTGTATTAAGTGATGTTAAATTACCCGGTATTGACGGTTTAGAGTTACAACGGGTATTAATTGAAAAAGGTAATCCACCGTTAATTTTAATGAGTGGTAACAGTGGTGCACTTGAAGCCGTTGAAGGCTTAAGAAAAGGGGCGATTGATTTTTTAATCAAGCCATTTGATGCCGATGATTTGTTAAGTGTTATTAGTGACGCAATGATTAAAAGTTGTCAAACTCAACAAGAAGCGAGGGAAGTGTCCAATGCTAATGAACGTTACGCCTTGTTAACAACGCGTGAAGCGGAAATAATTGACCGGGTGTTGTTGGGTAAAATTAATCGAGAAATTGCTGAAGAATTAGATATTGCTTTACGAACGGTTAAGTTGCATCGGCAACATGCCTTTGAAAAACTGGGCGTTGTCAAAGTCGTAGAGTTGGTTAAGGTTATTAGTTTAGTCAAAAAAGATTAACCGTTTATGAGGCTGTCTTTAATGAATAATTCACATCCAGTTGTGAAAGTAATGGCTTTTTATAAGCCCGTTTTAATTGTCATTATCAATCGAATTGGTTTTATGGCGGTTATGATCATTGTGGGTCAATTTATTTTTGATCTGATGTTAAATCGTTAAGCTGTGTTAATGGCTGAGTGGCTCTAATTCTTTATCAGGAGAAAGAAGAGCGCACTCAGTCCTGCTTAGACGATTAAAGCCGCCCCAGTCTTTTTTCAGTCGCCAGTACATGTTGAGTTGTTTCTAGGACTGTATCTGGATTTAAACTCATCGAATCAATGCCGATCTCCACTAAATATTCTGCCATTTCAGGGTAATCTGAGGGCGCCTGGCCACATAAGCCACAATGTTTATGATTCCGTTTTGAGCCTTCAACGGCTAAGCGAATCATTTCTTTAACACCCGCATCCCTCTCATCAAAATCATCAGCTAGAATGGCTGAATCACGATCTACACCTAAGGTTAATTGGGTTAAATCATTAGATCCGATAGAAAAACCATCAAAATGTTCAGAAAAGGCGTCTATTTGAATGACGTTATTAGGGATTTCACACATCACATAAATCTCTAAACCGTTTTCGCCACGTGTTAAGCCCAGTTCTGCCATATAAGCCAGTACTTTTTGTGCTTCTTGAACGCGTCTACAAAACGGGATCATTAAGATCACATTATTAAGGCCCATGTCATTGCGGACCCGTTTCATGGCGGCACATTCTAAGGCAAAACCTTCGGCATAAGCCGGGTGTATGTAGCGAGATGCCCCTCTAAAACCAATCATGGGATTGGCTTCTTCAAATTCAAACCAACGTCCCCCTAATAACGTGGCGTATTCATTGGTTTTAAAATCAGACATGCGAACCACAACGGGTTTTGGATAAAAGGCGGCGGCAATAGTAGCCACACCTTCTGAGAGTCGTTGAATAAAGAAGTCTTCGGGGTGTTTAAATTGTTGAGTTAACTCGGCCAGTTGTTGACGTTCGTGCACATCTTGCACTTTTTCTGGATGTAATAAAGCCATGGGGTGGGCTTTAATATATTCAGTGATAATAAATTCCATGCGGGCTAAGCCCACCCCATCATTGGGTAAAAATTGAGTTTTAAAAGCCAATTCTGGATTGCCAAGATTCAGCATGATTTTAGTTTTAGGGCGCTTTAAACCCGCTAAGTCAGTCATGGTAATGTCAAAATCAAGGTGGCCCGCATAGACATTCCCTTTATCACCTTCAGCGCACGACACCGTAATAAGACTATTATTTTTGATTAACGTGGTGGCATTTTCACAACCAATCACTGCAGGCACACCCAGTTCACGAGAGATAATGGCGGCATGACAGGTACGCCCCCCTCGGTTGGTGATAATAGCGGAGGCAATCTTCATCACCGGTTCCCAATCAGGCGTGGTCAGGTCGGCAACTAATACATCTCCCGCTTTAAAGGTATTTAGTTCACTGAGATTATTAATAATGCGAGCGGTGCCCGTGGCAATTTTATTACCAACGGCGTGGCCGGTCACTAGCACGGGTGCACGTTCTTTAAGGTGATATTGTTCAAGCATTAAACCATTTAATTGTGAAACTACCGTCTCTGGCCTTGCTTGTACAATATATAAAGTGCCATCCAGACCGTCTTTCGCCCATTCCATATCCATCGGTTTAGCGTGACCCGCTAAGGCGGTGTAATGGCTTTCAATTTTAATAGCGTAATCAGCCAGGGTTAACACGTCTTCGTCAGTGAGGCAAAAGCGTTGCCGTTCTTGAACTGACGTGGCAATATTACGGGTCGGTTCATGATTTCGACCGGCACTGTAAATCATTTTTATCTTTTTAGAACCGAGACTGCGTTTTAATACAGCCCGATGACCTAAGTTAAAAGTGGGTTTATGGACATAAAACTCATCAGGATCAACCGCGCCTTGGACGACATTTTCTCCTAGACCGTAGGCGCCGGTAATAAACACCACCTCATCAAAGCCAGACTCAGTATCAAGAGAAAACATGACGCCACTGGTGGCTATGTCAGAGCGAACCATTTTCATAATACCGATCGAAAGGGCAATTTTAAAATGATCAAAGCCTTGGTCAATTCGATAATGAATGGCGCGATCGGTAAATAAACTGGCAAAGCAACGTTTACAGGCTTCTAACAAGGCTAGTTCGCCGCGTATATTTAAAAAGGTATCTTGTTGCCCTGCAAAACTGGCGGTGGGTAAATCTTCTGCAGTGGCAGAGCTTCTGACTGCGACACTGAGTTCATCACCGTATTGTTGTTGTAATTGGGCGTAAGCGTTAATGATTTGGGATTTAAGATCGTCAGGAAAAGGGGCCGCATAAATAATATCTCTAGCAATACGGGCCCGTTTAGCAAGGTCTGCGACGTCATCTGGTTTTAGGGTATCCAATGCGGAATGTAAAGGGCCCCACGCTTGGGCTTGATCTAAGAGGTAACGATAACCTTCGGCAGTCACAGCAAAGCCATTCGGTATTTGAATGCCTTGAGGAGAGAGGGCTTGATACATTTCACCTAAGGAGGCATTTTTTCCGCCGACCAAAGGTACATCGTCTAAGTTAAGTTCATTGAACCAGCGAATATAATTATTTTGAGTGGACATGATGATTCCTTAAGGGAAGAGTAATCAATGGATTGAACGCTTAATAGTCAGTTGGTTAAAGTTCTTAAGGAGAAGATTCTGGCTGTTAAGTGGATTAAAGGGATTGTAGTCCTTTTTAAGTTAATAAACCTATCTAGATTTTCTGTAGGAGCTATTAATCATGTTTATTTAGCGAAATTGGTTAAGTGTCGATCGATATGTCGGCTGTTAAACGTTTTATTTGAGCAGTACAAATGTTTTCTCGGCGTTCCAAGTTTTGCTCGATGAATTATAAGCTGCACTTCGGTTATACAAAGTTTTACTCGATGAATTATAAGTTGCACTTCGGTTATGCAAAGTCGTACTGGTGGTGTGCAGGTCTGTACCTCGGCTGTGCAAAGTTGCACTCGCGGTATAAAATTTTTTATCGAGGCTTTTTATTGATGAAAAAGATGATTTCAGACTTTAATTCAATGATGCAAGTTTGTATTCGAGGAGTGCAGGCCTGTACCTCGGCTGTGTAAACTTTTACACGCGGTTTAAAATTTTTATTGCGGATTTTGCATTGTTGCACAGCACGAGTGCAGGTTGTTATAGCGCCTGTCCAACTTTGCGAAGCCGAGTGCATCTTTGTAAAGCCGAGTGCATCTTTGTAAAGCTGAATAAAGGTTAGGACGTTCGATGTGCATCTTTGTAAAGCTGAATAAAGGTTAGGACGTTCGATACATAAGGAGATGCTGTGAATGGCGCATCTTATTTTCTGTCAGGCGCGGTTTGAAGTGCTCAATATTCATAATATCTTGACGTAATGACTAATGGCGGCCATACTCAAGCGTTAGTATCGTTTTCGTTAGTTAATCAAAAAGGATATCATTATGTTTCCGGTCGAATTAATTTATATTGTCATCGCAGTGTTGGTGTTTTTAGCGTTTACCTCTCTTCGAATTGTGAAAGAGTATGATAGAGGGGTTATTTTTTTTCTGGGAAAAGTGACCGGAATTCGAGGTCCGGGTCTTATTATTCTGATTCCGATTTTAGAGCAGATGACGCAAGTCACTTTGCGTACCATCACCATGAATATTCCGTCACAAAAAATCATTACTAAAGATAATGTCTCCATTGATATTGCAGCAGTGGCTTATTATAAAATTATAGATCCACAGAAATCTGTGATTGCCATTGAAGATATCACCAGCGCTGTGAATCAAATTAGCCAAACTACCGTGCGTAATGTGGTCGGTCAGTTTTCTTTAGATCAATTATTATCACAAACTAGCAACATTAATTTACAGATTAAAACGGTGATTGATGGACATACTGAACCGTGGGGGGCAGAAGTGACGGCGGTAGAGATAAAAGATATTACCCTGCCCGATAATATGCAACGGGCGATGGCTAAAGAAGCTGAAGCAGAGCGAGAACGTCGCGCTAAAATTGTCGCCGCAGAAGGTGAGTTTCAAGCCGCCGTTAAGTTAGGGGAGGCGGCCGATATTATTGCCTTACATCCCGTTGCCCTGCAACTTCGTACCCTGCAAACTATGGCCGAGATTGCTACTGAGAAAAACTCAACTATCATTTTCCCTGCCCAGTTTATGACCACGGTACAAGAGGCCATTTCAACCATTAGGAATGATACGAGCAAAAGCTAATAAAAGCTAAGCCTTAACGAGAGTTAGGGCTTATTGGTTCCATCCTCATTTATGATATCCTTTACAGACTTTATTAATATCAACTTTATATCTTATTAAGATAAGATTATTCAATTGATTTTTACTTTAATGGCTCTAAAAGAATGGTGTTAATTTCAGATAAACAAAAAAAAATACTCAAGCTACTCGCGGATGGTGAGTTTCATTCGGGTACAGAGTTAGCGGAGCTTTTGGGTGTCAGTCGTTCGGCTATTTGTAAGCAATTAAATGGCTTATCAGTATTAGGCTTGCAACATGCGGCGGTCAGTGGCAAAGGTTATCGTTTAGATAGGCCGTTAGAGTTATTGGATAACACTCAAATTAATGCAGAACTGACGCCAGCACAGCAAGCGGCCATATCGGTTTTAGAGATTCATGACACCCTTCCTTCTACGAATACGTATTTAGTGGAAGCCTCTCAGCAAGGCGCACTCTCGGGTTTTGTGTGTTTTGCGGAACATCAAACAGCCGGTAAAGGACGTCGCGGTCGGCAATGGGTGTCGCCTTATGGCAGTAACTTATATCTATCCATCCTTTGGCGCTTTCAACAAGGCGGTATGGCCAGCACAGCGGGTTTAAGTTTAGCCATTGGGGTTGCAGTCATCAGAGCTTTACGCGCACAGGGTTTTAGTGAAGCTGGCTTAAAATGGCCGAATGATATTTATTGTCAAGGTAAGAAGCTAGGCGGTATTTTAATTGAGGTCTCTGGCGAGTCCGATGGCCCGTGTGCCGCTGTCATTGGTTTAGGTTTGAATTTATTCTTACCGGAAACGCAGGCTCATGCCATTACCCAAGCGTGGACAGATTTAACAAAACTGCTAGGTGGAAAGGCATTACCTCGAAATGAGTTAGCAGGTCAACTTCTTAAGCAATTACTCACGGTGCTCATGACCTATGAAACCACGGGCATTGCGGCTTATATCGAAGAGTGGCGGCAGTATGATTGTTTAAAAGACCAGTCGGCTACCTTATATATTGGTCAGCAACAGATACAAGGTACGGTCATGGGTATTGATCAGCAAGGCTTGTTATTACTTAAGAAACGAGAGGGAACCATTCAAGCGTATGCCTCGGGTGAAGTGAGTTTTAGTGCCTCATGACCATTAATTTATTAATTGATAGTGGGAATACCTGTTTTAAATGGGCCACGGTGGATGAGTTCGGCCAACTGACGAAGCATTCTGTGTTTAATGAGCAATTGTCTGAAGCGTCTTTAAGGTCGGCGTGGTCGGAGTTAGAACGACCCGAACAGATTGCTTATTCGAGTGTAAGTGCAACGGCTATTTTGGCTTGGGTGCAAACAGTGGCGACAGTTTTATGGCCAGAGGTGCCTCTTATTGTTGCTCGTTCTGAAGCGCAAGCGTTTGGTGTTTGCAATGCGTATCAACAGCCAGAAAAGTTAGGTGTGGATCGGTGGTTGGCTTTAGTCGCTACCCATCATTATTATCCAGGGCCTGCCTGTATTGTTGATTGTGGAACCGCCATTACGGTAGATTTAATGAATGAGCAAGGTCAACATCAAGGTGGGCTGATTAGTCCGGGTTTAAGGTTAATGAGGCAATCGTTAGCGCAAGGAACGGCGAATTTAGCGTTTGATAACGAGACGTATGAAACGGGTTTAAGTAACTTTACTGCCGCCGCTATTCATAATGGTACTTTGTTTGCAGCGGTGGGTTTAATTACACAGGTGTTAAATACTCAAGCTGAAGCCACGCCATTAATTTTAACGGGTGGTGATGCCGAGCATATTGTGCCACACCTTTCCGTTAACGCCACGCTAGATACCGATTTAGTCTTGCGTGGCTTGGCGGTGCTCTTACAAAAAAAAGCCGCTTAACGGGGCCCGTATTTCAGTTTATCTCGGTTTAACCAATACTGTTGCGCCAGTTTGTAGGCGTCTGTTTGGGTGTCTGCTTTGCCGAGTAATTTAAGCGCTACGGCCGTTGTGCCGATAATAGATTGTTCGGCAAACTCATCGTCAAGGTGACCTTGCCACATTGAAGCCAGTTCTTCTGGGTTTAGGTCTTCTGATTTAACATGGCGGCGACTAAAAATAGCTGGCCAGTTTTCATCTAATAGTTCACCGTGATGTACGCTTTGTACTAAACATTCCATATCAGGATTGCGTTCGGTTTCTCCGCCTTCACCTTTCAGTACGGCGGCATGGGGCTGTTGTAAAAGCGCGGCCGCTTGTTGATGCACCGGTCGATAACCGGGGTGAAAGATACCTTGAATACTGTGTTGCGCATTAAAAGGGTTAATTAAACGCACCAAGGTATGCACCGGAGAACGCAGACCTAATAAGGGTCGTAACTCTATAATCTCATGCAGTTTAGGACAAAATTGTTCTAAAGATAAATAACTAAAGTGCTGGTCTTTGAGTTGTTGTTGAGTGTGTTCGATAGAGGTCGAGGCTTCAATACCCAAATACTTCAGCATGTCTTGAGTGTAAAGTCTGCCTGCGGTATGGCCGCCCGCACCGTGCATAAAAACATTAATGCCTTGTTCAGCTAAAAGTAAGGCAGATAATAAAAACCACGGTAGATGTCGTCGTTTACCGGCATACGAGGACCAATCTAAATCAACGAGGGCATGTTGAGCACTTAAATTACAATGCTCCCTGACCGCTAACACAAAGCCGGCTAATTCTTCTGGGCTTTCTTCTTTAATCCGCATCAGCATTAAAAAAGCGCCTAATTGCACGGGCTGTACTTCCTCAGCCAAGATCATTTTCATGGCTTGATAGGCTTCGTCTTGGGTTAACGGTCTTGAGCCTTTTTTACCTTTACCAATAATCCGAATAAACTCTGCAAACGGGTGTTCGGGGTGAGGCGTTTGTTCGTGATGGGTTAGTTTCATAGGGTGTAGGGTAAATAATGATCGATTAAGAGCGCGGCAAATAACACGGTGATATACACAATGGAATACACAAAGGTTTTCATGGCAGTTTTATTATCTTTTTTACGCATCATTAAAATCGCAAAATAAATAAAGCCGATATCTAACAGAATCGCAGAACCTACATAAATAAGACCACTCATGCCGGTTAAATACGGCAATAAAGTCACAATTAATAATAAGATCGTGTAGAGCAGTATTTGTAAGCGGGTAAAATCAGGGCCGTGAGTAACCGGTAACATAGGAATGTTAACCTTAGCATATTCTTCCCGTCTAGCAATGGCTAGGGCCCAAAAATGCGGCGGTGTCCATACAAAAATAATTAAGGCTAATAGCAGGCCGTAAGGATGCACCTCGCCCGTCATGGCACACCACCCTAATAAGGGAGGGGTTGCGCCAAAGAGGCCGCCAATGACAATGTTTTGCGGTGTGGCGCGTTTAAGATAAAGCGTATAAATGATCGCGTAGCCAAATAAAGATAAAAAAGTTAAAACAGCGGTTAAGGTGTTGACTAAGAACACTAAAATCAGCATGGCGCTGATGCCTAAAACGGCCGCAAAAGTGAGTACATTGACGGTATTTAAGCCACCGGTTGGCAATGGGCGTTTTTCGGTACGCTGCATTTGTGCATCGGCTTTGCGATCGATAAAATGATTAATCGCAGCCGCAGAAGAGGCGGCAAGACCGATGCCAATAGTGCCATAAAAAAAAGGTTCTAAAGGCGGCATTCCGGGTACGGCTAATAACATCCCGACCACGGCTGTGAACAGCATTTCTGCAACCACATTTGGCTTACAGAGGGTCAGATAGTTTTTCCAAGAAATTAAAACAGAGTGGTTAGGCATTATTAATTAAGTTCCAACTTGTATATTATTGTATAGAATACCGTGAACTATTAATTATTGAAATAGTCCGACACACTTACCATCATATAAAGAGGGAGTTATGAAGATTCGATTACTGTATACCATGTTAGTGTGTTTGCCTGTGTTAAACGCTCAGGCAGAAACAAAAGTATTTGAGCAGACCTTAAAAAACGGTTTAAAAGTTTTGGTAAAAGAGGATCACCGCTCGCCGATTGCTATATCTCAAGTGTGGTATAAAGTGGGTTCTAGCTATGAGCCAGGCGGTATCACCGGGGTGTCGCACATGCTGGAACACATGATGTTTAAAGGCACAGATAAACATGCAGCGGGTGAGTTCTCGCGGATTATTTCAGAAAATGGCGGTGAAGAAAATGCCTTTACGGGCCAAGATTACACCGCCTATTTTCAAACGATGGAAGCGTCACGCTTAGCGGTTAGTTTTGAGCTAGAAGCCGATAGAATGCGAGGCTTACATTTATTACCTGAAGAATTAAAAAAAGAACTGCAAGTGGTCACCGAAGAGCGCCGGATGCGCACGGATGATAATCCACAAGCTAAAATGAATGAGCAGTTTATGGCCTTGGCTTATTCTAATAGTCCGTATAAACATCCTGTGATTGGTTGGCCTGCAGATATTGCGAATTATAAGGTTGAAGATTTACAAGCCTGGTATCAACGTTGGTATGCGCCGAATAATGCGACTTTAGTCGTGGTGGGAGATGTTAAACCGACTGAGGTATTTGCTTTAGCTGAAAAATATTTTGCACAATTAAAGCCTAGTGAGATTATTCCTATCAAACCCCAAACCGAAATTGAGCAATTGGGCGTGCGTAAAATGACCGTAAAAGTACCGGCCAAGTTACCGTCTGTGGCGTTAGCTTATAAGGTTCCGAGCCTTAAAACGGCGACGGATGAAAATGAAGCTTATGCTTTAGAAGTGTTAGCCGGGGTTTTAGATGGCGGTAACAGTGCACGCTTATCATCCACTTTGGTGCGTGGTAAACAAATTGCCGTGTCAGCCGGAGCCGGTTATGGCTTAACCACGCGGTTATCGACTTTGTTTGAACTTGAAGCGACACCTGCAGAAGGTAAAACGGTGGCTGATGTAGAGTGGGCTTTAAAGGCAGAAGTTAAAAAGCTTCAACTGGACTTAGTGAGTAATGAAGAATTAGAACGGATAAAAGCCCAAGTGCTTGCCACTGATATTTTCCAAAAAGATTCAGGTTTTTATCAAGCGATGGAAATAGGGACTTTAGAAACAGCCGGTTTAGGTTGGAAAAAAGGTGAAGAATACGTAAGTAAAGTGAATCAAGTGACTGCGGCACAAGTCAGAGACGTGGCTAAAAAATATTTAATAGAAGATCACTTGAGTATTGCCTATTTAGAACCACAAGCCATTAATACCACGACTGAAAAAAAGGGAGCTAAGTAAATGCGTATTTGTTTTTTAAATCAGTTAAAGATTGTCGGTTATAGCAGTGTATTAATGGGCAGTCTTGTCTTAAGTGCCTGCAACAGCCAGCAAGTTGTGAAAGCGGATAATGCGGTTGCGCCTATTGAACCGGTAGCGGCCTCTACGGTTTCTAAAGCAGCGACTCAGGTCACCACTAAAATAGCGCATTGGGAGACCTCTAAGGGGAGCCGAGTTTATTTTGTAAAAGCCGAAGGTTTACCTATGGCAGATATTCAAGTGGTGTTTAATGCCGGTAGTGCCAATGAAGGTCAGCAGTTTGGTTTGGCTTCCTTAACAGCGGGTTTATTAGATACCGGTGCGGGACAGTGGAATGCTGATCAAATTGCACAGCGTTTTGAAAGTATTGGGGCGCAGTTTGGGGTTAGTAGTTCGATTGATTTAGCCACACTTTCATTACGAACCTTAACTGAAAAACCGTTGTTTGATAAAGCGATTGAATCTTTGCATGTTATTTTGACGCAACCTACTTTTAAAGAAGCCGATTTTAAAAGAGAGCAGAGTCGTACCTTGGCAGGTTTAAAACAGCAAGAAGAATCGCCTTCGGCTTTGGCGAGTATCGCGTTTTATAAAGCCTTGTTTGGAAACCATCCGTATGCTCATTCTGAGTCTGGAGACATAAAGACGGTTTCTACCTTTAAGCCTAAAGATGTGCGTGAGTTTTATCAACAACATTATGTCGCTAATAATGCGATTGTTGTTATTGTAGGGGATTTGTCTCAACAAGAAGCAGAGCAAACGGCGGAAAAAATAGTGGCGGGCTTGCCGGTAGGCGTTAAACCTAAAAGTTTACCCGAGGTAGCGATGCCAACGACTGCCGTTCAACAGCATATTGACTTTCCGTCTTCTCAAACGCATGTGTTAGTCGGTTTGCCGGGCAGTTATCGTAAAGATCCTGATTATTTTAATTTATATGTGGGTAATCATATTTTGGGTGGCAGCGGTTTAGTGTCTAAGTTATTTAATGAAGTGAGAGAAAAACGCGGTTTAGCCTACAGTGCCTCGAGTAGTTTTATTCCTTTAGCAAAGCCAGGACCTTTTTTGATTAGCTTGCAAACACGTAATGATCAAACCGATCAAGCCTTACAAGTGTTGAATCAAACGCTTAATGATTACATTACCAAAGGGCCGACTGAAGCAGAATTAACAGCTGCTAAAAAGAATATTACCGGCGGCTTTGCCTTACGGATGGATACCAATAAAAAACTCGCTAATTATGTGGCGATGATTGGTTTTTATGAGATGCCGTTAGATTATTTAGAAACCTTTCAGCAAAAGGTAGAGGCAGTAACGGTGGCTTCCATTACCGAGGCGTTTAAGCGTCGCGTTAAACCAGCGTTATTACAAACGATTACAGTTGGAAAGTCGGTAGGGAAAAGTGTCCAATAGTCTTAAAATAATTGGGGGTGAATGGCGCAGTCGTTCGATAAAGTTTAACGACGCGCCTGGCTTAAGACCTACCCCTGCCCGGGTACGAGAAACCGTTTTTAATTGGCTACGAAATGATATTTTAGCCAGTCGGTGTTTAGATTTGTATGCGGGCAGTGGTGCCTTAAGTTTTGAGGCGGCTTCCAGAGGGGCTAAGCAGGTTGTTCAAGTTGAGAACAACCCTTTAGCCTGTCGAGCCTTAAAAGAAAATGCAGTCAGTTTGGGGGCAGATCAGTTTAAAATTATTCAAATGGATACTTTTCGATATTTAGCAGGAGACGCTGAAGTATTTGATGTGGTGTTTATTGATCCGCCCTTTCAACAAGGGTTAGCGATGCAAACGTGCCATTGGTTAGAAGATAAAGGTTGGTTAAGTGCTCATGCCAAAATCTATGTTGAAGTTGAAAGTACCTTGAAACTAGAGGGCATGCCTGATCATTGGCAATGTCTTAAAAGTAAAGTGGCTGGCGAAGTGGGCTATTATTTGTTTGAGAGAGCAAGTTTATAGGAGTTACAATACCTTTAAGTTGACTTGGAATGTCCTGCATCTGATCTCGTGGTAATGCTGGGCCTTGCTGAATAGTTACAAAAATTATTAGTTTTGATTAGAGTTTAATAAACTTTTACTTTTCGGCTATTATAGGCTTATCGCTTCTTCGTTAATGGCTTAATAATTTATTTTCCATAGGGTCAATTATTTTTCTAAGTTGGAGTTGGTATAATCATTTTTCGGTAAATTTAATCCATGCATGTTGGCAGTTATATTATGAAGATTTTTAGACTTTTCCTTTTTTTATCCATCGTTATTGCTGTTAATGGATTGATTTCATGGGCAAATAATTTACCTCAAGATGTGGGGGTGGATGTCCCCGATGGAAAAATCAATAGTTTTTCTTATGCGCCCTTTAGAGAAGGGCAAAGTCCTTTGACGCGCGTCTTTCCAACAAAAGAACAAATTGATGAGGACTTGCGTTTATTATCCGGTGAAACACATTCAATAAGAACGTATTCAAGCGTTGATGGAATGGAAGAAGTCCCTGCCATTGCTCGCAAATATGGGCTAAAAATTATCCAAGGTGCTTGGATTAGTGGTACAGCAAAAGATAATCAAAATGAGGTTAACCAACTCATTAAGTTGGCTAATGAATATCCAGATGTTATTACTCGAGTTATTGTGGGTAATGAGGTATTGCTGAGAAGTGAACAAAAGCCCGCACAATTAATCTCTTATATTAGACAAGTTAAGCAAGCGATTAAACAACCTGTTTCGTATGCTGATGTATGGTCTTTTTATTTGCGTTATCCTGAAATTGCTCAGGAGCTTGATTATTATACAGTTCATATATTGCCATACTGGGAAGATGAGCCTTTATCCATAGATGAAACTTCGGATCGAGTTGAAGTAAATTATGCAAAAATACGAGATTCTTTTCCAGTTAAGCCAATATTAATTGGGGAGTCTGGTTGGCCAAGTGCCGGTCGTCAAAGAGGAGAAGCGGTGCCTGGCGTGGTTAATTCAGCCAAGTTTATTCGTTCATTGGTGCAATTGGCGAACAAAAATGGTTTTGATTACAATGTGGTTGAAGCGTTTAATCAGCCTTGGAAAAGTAAACTTGAGGGCGTCGTAGGGGCTAACTGGGGGGTGTATTCATCGGATCGTGAGCGGGTGTTTCCTTTAATCAGTAAAGTGATTGAAAATACGAAATGGCCTAAGCGTGTTTTTTATGCCGGATTATTGGTGGTGTTTTTTATGGGTTTTCGTTTAAAACCCTTGGCGCAATTATCGACTATTCATCAAATAGTGATGATAGGCTTTGCACAAATATTGAGTGCGTTATTGGTTAATCAAATGGAAAGCTATTGGTATACCAGTTACAGCTTAATTGAACGTTTTCATGTGCTTTTTGTAGGCTGTTTAAGTCTAGTGTTAGGCTTTGCACTTCTTGAGCGAACGCTTGAATTATTAAGTGATAAATTAACAGAAGCAACCGGAGTATGGGTTCGTTATTTTGTATTAGCTTTTGTAGCGCTTGCTTTATATAAGTCACAATCGTTGGCTATGAGCGGTCGTTATTTAAGCTTCCCTTATCCTTTGACCTCTGTGCCAGTGATTGGCATTGTGTTTTTTATGTTAATACGGTTTTTCGAGAAAGGTCATGATTTAACGAAGGCCTTAGAGTTTAATGATCTGTTTGGGTCAAGAGTTTTTTCGATAGGCAGAACTAAAGCAATTAGTGTGGCTTTGGCTATATTTGGCGTTATTTTAATAGGCATTGAAACGGCTTTTGTTTTACAAAATGGTAACTATGAGAGTGCTTATCCCAGCGTAACTCTAAGGATGTATGAAGTATTTTTAGTGACGATTAATTACAATCAACTGTTAGGTTGGGCTATGTTAATTGGAGCTTTAATTATTAGAATTCCGTTGCGAATTTCTGCTTTTGTGCTTGCCTTTACGTTAATAGAAATAGTGATTGGTGAAGCGTTTTCATTTACCCAGTTACATGATTTTATCGATGCTTATCCAAATTTAGGTGAGCGATTTTGGAAAGGGTTATATTACACAATTACCAATGGTCAATTATTGTTATGGATTGTCAGTGTATTAGTATTGTCCATTACTTTGTGGGACTATGAAGAGCAGCAAATCGCATTAAATCACTAAATGAGAATAAGGCGTGATAAATGGCAACGCCTACTGAATATAATCGTCAAATTAAGATAATTAGTTTGGACACCGCGGGGGCGATTAAGTTTGGATTTGACTTTATACTCGCCTAATAGACGATTTGGAGTGTTTGATTTCTGGGGATTATTTTAGTAGTAGATTTGAAATTTAATTACAGTTAGAATACATCAAAATTCACTTATGGATTATGGTATTAATTTATGTATAAATAAAAAGCACATTTGTTTTTTATTTCTTAACAATTAATGTAAAATGGCCTGAATTATTCTGTGATAAAGAATATTTTTAATAAGATATTAAGTCATTATAAAAGTAGAGCGAGTAAGTTATGATTCGTATTAAAGAAATTTCAGCTGAAGAAAAAGTAACCTTGGAAAATATGAAGAAAAATCATCCAGGGCACATGCCAAGAATGAGAGCTCATGCTATCTTATTAAGTGAAACGGGTTATGAAGTACAAGAGCTTTCTGAGATTTTTGGTGTTTGTAGACAAACAACCGCGACTTGGTTACGTGCATGGTCAAAAGGTGGAGTTTGTGCCTTGTTAGATAAGCCACGTAGTGGACGCCCACGTAAAATTGTTGATGAAGCAAGCTAATTAAGTCATAGTTAGTTATTTGCTTAAACCACTCAGTTGCAATAACTGAGTGGTGATGTTTTTTTTGTTACCCTTCTAATTGTTGACTCTGTTTTGTGGTCGATGACTCACACCCCTCGTCGTGTTACCATTCACATTTTATCGTTAATTTGCAATGCCTGAAAATTACTCTATGGAACATGATTATTCACTTGATGCCTTAAAAGTACCACCTAATTCAATACAAGCAGAGCAATCAGTGTTGGGTGGATTGATGCTGGATAATCAAACATGGGATTCAATTGCGGACAAGGTTGTCGAGACTGATTTTTATCGTCGTAGCCATCAACTTATTTTTAGAAAAATTGAAGAATTAGCAGAAAAACAAATTCCTTTCGATGTTATAACCTTGTCGGATTCCCTAAAGGCTATTGGTGAATTAGATAATGTCGGAGGATTAGCTTATTTAATCATGTTGGCAAAGGATACGCCTAGTGCCGCTAATATTGTTGCCTATGCTAATATCGTTAGGGATCGCTCTGTTTTACGGCAGTTAATTCATATTGGTACCGAAATTTCTGACTCTGCATTTAACACTGATGGACGTGATACTTCAGAGTTATTAGAGAATGCAGAGCGACAAGTTTTTCAAATTGCGGAACAGCGCCAAAAAGGTCAGTCGGGTGGATTTATTTCAATTAAATCCTTATTGGCTAAAGCGGTTGATAAAATTGAAACCTTATTTGAGCAAGAAGGTGCCATTACTGGAGCCAGTACCGGATTTACTGATTTTGATGCTTTAACTTCAGGATTACAACCTTCAGATTTAATTATTGTTGCAGGTCGGCCGTCAATGGGTAAAACGACAATTGCTATGAATATGGCAGAAAATGTTGCTTTAAAAGGGGACAAGCCTGTAGCCGTATTTAGTATGGAAATGCCCGGGGATTCTTTAGCGATGCGGATGATGTCTTCTTTAGGTCGAATAGATCAAAATAAAGTAAGAACGGGCAAGCTAGAAGATGATGATTGGCCGCGCTTAACGTCAGCGATTAATCTGTTAGCGGGCACACAATTATTTATAGATGATTCGCCGGCTTTAACACCCACGGAAGTAAGAGCGAGAGCCAGACGTTTAGCGAGAGAGTATGGTCAGTTAGGTTTGATCGTCGTCGATTATCTTCAATTAATGCAATCTCCCTCAAGTGGTGATAATCGTGTGCAACAAATCTCTGATATTTCTAGAGGCTTAAAAGCCTTAGCGAAAGAATTAAATGTGCCTGTTGTTGCCTTATCACAGCTTAATCGAAACTTAGAGCAGCGCCCTAATAAACGCCCAGTAATGTCTGATTTGCGCGATTCGGGGGCGATTGAGCAGGATGCTGATTTGATTGTTTTTGTATACCGTGATGAGGTGTATAACGAAGACAGTCCTGATAAAGGTATTGCTGAGATTATTATTGGAAAGCAACGTAATGGACCTTTGGGGACCGTTAGATTGACTTTCTTGGGGCAGTATACTCGTTTTGAGAATTTTGCTGGGGCGCCTTATAACTCGGGGGATTATGAATGAACCCCGCCGCCTATGCTATCTTAAACTTGGAAGCGGTACAGCATAATCTTCAAATAGCGCGTCATTATTCGCCAAACGCAAAAATTATGGCGGTCATTAAAGCAAATGGTTATGGTCATGGCTTATTACGTATTGCTTCTGCGTTACAAACAGTGGATGGATTTGCTGTTGCAAGGGTCGATGAAGGCATTCGATTACGTACAGCGGGTGTCACCACTAGAATTGCTCTCTTAGAGGGTTTTACCTGTGCAGAAGAGTTAGATAATCTAATAAATTATCAACTAGATGCTGTGGTACATTCCTTTAGACAAGTTGAGATTTTTGAGCAGCGTGATGAACAAGCACAGATAGCTATCTGGTTAAAAATGGATACCGGCATGAATCGTTTAGGTTTTAAGGCACATGAATTTAAAGCCGTATATGAGCGCTTGCAGTGTTGTTCGATAATTCGTCAGCCTATTAATTTAATGACCCATTTAGCGAATGCGGATGATCAACAAGATCAAATGACGATTCAGCAAATTGATTTGTTTAAACAAACGATTGCATCATTAGAGCAGATGGCAGGTAGGGAGTGTAGTATTGCAAACTCGGCCGGTATTTTAGCGTGGAAGGCGTCTTTAAATGATTGGGTTCGGCCAGGCATTATGTTATATGGTATTTCACCCTTTGCTGAAAGTACTGGCGCTCAGTTAGATTTAAAACCCATCATGAGTTTACATTCCCGATTGATCGCGGTTAAATCATTAGAAATAGGTGACAAGGTAGGATATTCAGGGACATGGGTATGTACAAAGCCAACTCGGTTAGGCGTGGTGGCTATTGGTTATGGTGATGGTTATCCACGGTATGCTAAATCGGGTACTCCCGTGCTGGTTAATGGTCAACGAGTTTCTTTGATTGGTCGTGTTTCTATGGATATGATTACGGTTGATCTCGAATTACAGCCTCATGCAAAGCCCGGTGATCCAGTCACCTTATGGGGTGATGGCTTGGCTGTCGAAGAAATAGCGTTGTGCGCAGAGACAATACCTTATACTTTAGTGTGTGGTATTACGCAACGCGTGCAGATTGTTGAGGCGATGAAAACATCCTTAAACTAACTCCTCTATCAGAGGTGTTTTGAGATGTTGAAACCTCTCTAGTCAATTCAGATGTTAGCGGTTATGATATGTAACAGTACATATTCATTATAATAAAATTTAAAATCTCAGGAGAAAGTCATGGCAATATCATTAAGCAAAGGCGGTAATGTTAATCTAAGTAAAGAAGTCCCCGGTTTAAATAAAATCGTTGTGGGTTTAGGTTGGGACGCACGGGCAACAGATGGTGCGGCATTTGATTTAGATGCCAGTGTATTTTTAGTTAAAGCCGATGGTAAAGTTAGAACGGATAACGATTTCTGTTTTTACAATAATAAAGTAGTCGCTGACGGTGCGGTTCAGCACATGGGTGATAACACAACGGGTATAGGTGATGGTGATGATGAGACAGTTAATGTTGAGTTATCTAAAATTACGACAGATATTGATAAGGTTGTTTTTGCTGTGACTATCCATGAGGCAGACATGCGTAAACAAAACTTTGGTCAAGTAAATCATGCCTATATACGTGTTATTAATGCAGCGAGTGGTCAAGAATTAGCCCGTTATGATCTGAGTGAAGATGCCTCTATTGAAACAGCCATGATCTTTGGTGAACTTTATCGTGTAGGCGATGACTGGAAGTTTAGAGCGGTTGGACAAGGATTTGCCGGTGGTTTGGGTGCCTTAGCGGCGTCTTATGGTGTTAATGTTTAATTAAATGATATGGAGACATGTCATTAAGCACTACATGATTTACATTTTAGGAATAATTTAATGGCTATTAATTTACAAAAAGGACAAAAAATCTCTTTATCTAAGGAATCAGGTACTGAGTTAAGTAAAGTTGTCATGGGTTTAGGGTGGGATGCTAAGAAAACTAGCGTCGGTTTATTGAAAGGGATGTTTGGTGGCGGCAACAATAACAGTTCCATCGATTTGGATGCTTCTTGTGTCTTATTCGATGATAAAAATACCTTGGTTGATACGGTTTATTTTGGGCAGTTAAAAAGTCGTGATGGCAGTATTTTGCACACAGGCGATAATCGCACCGGTGAAGGTGATGGTGATGATGAGCAAATTGTAGTGGATTTAGATAAAATCCCTGCGACGGTTAAATCTTTAGTCTTTACGGTGAGTTCTTATACCGGTCAAACCTTTGATACGGTAGAAAATGCATATTGTCGTATTGTTGATAGCCGTAATAATAATGAAATTGCCCGTTATACCTTAAGTGCTCAAGGCTCTCATACCGCACAGATTATGGCAAAACTATATCGTCATAATGGTGAGTGGAAAATGCATGCCATTGGTGAAAATGGCACCGGTCGAACGATTGCGGATATGTTGCCGCAAATTGTTGTTCATCTGTAATGAGAATTTGGTTTAACAAAACATTTTCTACTATTAGTGCAGTTTTAATAAATCTTCGCCAGTCGGTTCCGACTGGCGAAGTGACTTTAATTTGCACCCATGTTCATGCAACAGCGGCTGTTTTTTTGGCTGCGGATGAATCTTATCTTGAGCCAGAAGAGTTAACAGGACAAGCCTACGTGGAATGGTGCGTAGACTTTTGTCGACAGCATAATATCAGTGTATTTTGGCCAGGCAAAGAAGCGGCACTTATCAGTCAATATCATGCTTTTTTTCAAGCCATTGGTGTTGAGGTTCTTTCGGTAGCCGATTTTGACACGCTTACTTTATTACATGATAAAGCCGCTTTTTATAGTCAATTAAAGCCCTCAGTGGCTAAAGCGATGGATTTTATAGCTGTTAATACAGTTGAAGAATTTGATCAAGCGATAGTCACTTTGTCTAATAAGCATGAAAGCCTCTGTGTTAAACCCGCCGTGTCTGTTTTTGGTTTAGGTTTTCGAGTGTTAGATACTCAGCGAGACAGTATTACTCACTTGCTTAAAGGAGTTGAGTATCAAATTCCTTTAAAAGAATTGCGGCAAGGGCTGGATAATACCCCGCAGTTTAACACCTTGTTAGTCATGGAGAATTTAGCTGGGCATGAATGGAGTGTGGATTGTGCGGGGCGACACGGTGAGTTATTATGTGCGGTACAGCGTCAAAAATCACCATTGCCCGGTTATGGTCAATTGATTGATAATAATCAAGAGATACAAGAGATGGTGACACGCTTAACCGCGCATTATCGCTTGAATGGCCTATTCAATATTCAATTTAAAATGGGTGTTAATGGGCCTAGATTATTAGAAATTAACCCGCGTCCTTCGGGTGGTTTTGGGATGGCGTGTTTGTCCGGTGTTAATTTAGCACAGATTATTTTATTTAGCCTAAAAGGCTTAAGTTTAACTCTTCCTCAAATTCATTACGGTCGTAAAGTTACAGAAGTTAATACTCCGGTCATTTTACAAGCGTAACCTGTTCTGATCTCAAACGATTTTTAAATAATGCAAAAAACACTGACGGTAAAGTTAGCGACGGGTCAACTTCATCTTGATGTTAAACCGGGTGAGGTGCCTCTTAAGCGGTTATTAGGTTTTGCTGCGCGTGTCAGTAGCAAACGTAAGTTCCTCTTAGTGAGTAAGGTGTTGGGTAAACATTATCCTGTTACGCCTCGAATGATGAGTTGGTCTTATCGTGGTTTGGCGCGAGCGGTATTAAAAGTGGGCGTTAGTTCTGCCTCTGTGTGGATTGGTATGGCAGAGACGGCAACGGGTTTAGGTTATGGTGTTTTTGAAGCCGCTTATTGTGAGGGTGTGCAGGAGGCGTTGTTTCTTCAAACCACACGCTATCATATTGCGAACAATGAACGCTTAGAGTTTGAAGAAGCGCATAGCCATGCGACGGATTTCTTTTTATATTATCCTCAAGAGCCGATTGCAAAGAAAAAGTTTTTAGAAGCTCAAGACTTAGTGTTAATCGATGATGAGATTAGTACAGGTAAAACGTTTTTACGCTTGATTAAGGCGTATCAAAACGTTAATCCAAATTTGCAGAACGTGTTTATTGTGAGTTTGGTTAATTTTGCCCACTCAGAGGATCGATTGGCTTTAGAAGATCAAGTTAATATCCCCGTTCATTGGATTAGTTTTAGACAGGGAACCTTACGTTTTGAAGATACCCATAATGAGTTGCTCGATAATATTACGATTAATGTTTCTGGTAATGGTGAGTGTAAAAAACACTTATTAGCTTGGCCGGGTCGATTAGGAATGCTGACACCGATTACCTTACCGAAGAATGTGGTTGATGAGGTGAGGATTTATTTTGATAAAAATGCCTTAACTCAGCATGATGCTAAACCTATTTTAGTGTTGGGAACTGGGGAATGTAATGCACCTGCTTATTTGTTGGGTCGTCTTTTAGAAGTTGAGGGTTATCAAGTTAAAGTACAAAGTACGACGCGCTCCCCGATTCATCAAGGGAATGATATTGAGTTAATTTGTGAATTTAAAGATAACTACGATGATGGAATCCCTAATTTTATTTACAATTTAGATCCCAGTCATTATCAGCATATTATTATTTGTCATGAGACACCTCTCAATGAGGTTTTGCTAGAACGCTTAAAAGAGTGGGCTGCTATTAGTGCCCGAATTGAATTTAAATCACCCAATACCCCTCATGCAAAGTTATATTTTTCTCGATCTTGATGATACTTTGTTTCAAACGTTGCGTAAGTGTGAGTATCCAGCCAGTGATCCTCGATTAATAGCCAGAGCCTATTTGAAAGACGGTTCTCCTAATTCTTATGCGACAAATAAACAGCAATGGTTATGGGATTATGTGGATAAAGGTTTCAAAATTGTGCCGGTGACAGGGCGAGATAGCTTAGAGTTTAATCGGGTGACCCTGCCATTTGCAGAGGATGTTGTGTTAAATCATGGTGCTGTTATATTAAATAAGCATAGAGCCATTGATACGGGATGGATGGTAAAAATGAAGGAACAGTTACCTGAATATGATGAAAAGTTATTGGTGGTATGGAAAGAGATAGACGCGTATTGTAAACAGTCAGTAGGTTATAAGATGCGCTTGGTGACTGATTTTGATATAACGTGGTATGGTGTTATTAAGCATGTAGATGCTACAGAAAAAGTCTTACAGTTGTTATTACACGCTGTGATTATTAATCATCCTTATATAGTCGATGGAAGTTTGTATTGGCATTTAAATGGTAATAATTTAGCGGTGTTACCTAAGATCATCAAGAAAGAACATGCAGTCAGTTATTTAATGGCCCGTTATAAACAGCAGTATCCCGAGCTTATTACCTTGGGTGCGGGTGATAGTTATACAGATGCGGCTTTTATGAGTTTATGTGATTACGCATTGGTCCCTAAGAATACTCAGTTGTTTAAAAGGTTAACAGTAAATTAAAAATATGATGAAAACCTTTTCTGGGAGTTATCATCCGAATGAAGTTGAGTTTTTATTGGAGCAACTTGTGGTTGAAGATACGCCTATTCAACTTAAAGAACAGCTTATTCAATCAGGTAAGAAGCATTATTCCGAAATGTTAACTTTGGAAACATTACCCGACCCTGATTACCTTGAGTTATTCTATAAGGCGATGTTATTAAATCAAGATCGTTTGGCAAAACATTTATTAATATTGGCACAGAGTATTGTAACAACTCGTCCGAAGGGTATTGTTTTGGTATCTTTGGCGAGAGCGGGGACGCCGATAGGGGTATTACTCAAGCATATTTTACAGATTTACTTTAATATCGCTGCGGAACATTTTTCAATTTCTATTTTGCGTGATGTGGGTATAGATCAAAATGCGTTGCGTTATATATTAAAAAGTCATAGTCCCGAAGCATTTGTGTTTGTGGATGGTTGGACTGGTAAAGGGATTATTGCTCAGCAGTTAGAAGTCAGTTTACAAGATTTTAAACAGAGTACAGGTATTTCTATACCAGCAGATCTGTATGTTTTGGCTGATTTGTGTGGTAAAGCTAAAGTGGCAGTTACGTCAGAAGATTATTTGATTCCCTCGTGTATTTTAAATGCAACTATCTCAGGATTGGTGAGTCGTTCAATTTATAATCCCGCCTCTGCTCAATCGGGTGATTTTCATGGGTGTGTTTATTATGAGCAGTTTATTGCTAATGATCTTTCAAGGTATTTTATTGATACAATCTTGGCTAGAGTGGCTTTAATTGCACCTTCTTTGACGTTGAATACTTTATTGCCGAATAACTTTTACGCGTTGTCAGAGCCATTAGAACAGTTCTTACAAGGACTAATGCGGCGTTATGAAGTCAGGCATCTAAACTATATCAAGCCTGGTTTAGGAGAGGCAACACGTGTTTTATTAAGACGAGAAGCACGTTTAATCTTATTAAAAGATAAGGACGCTGAGGCAACACAGCATTTACGTTGGTTAGCCGAGTCTAAATCCATTCCTGTTGAAATCGTAAGTGACTTGCCTTATCAGGCGGTCGCTTTTATTAAAGAGATGAATTCATGAATACGCGAATTAAGTCATTTGAACCTTGGCATTTAGGTGCCCCTCTATATATGCCGGGTAATCGCAGAGATATATTAGAGATTGCTAATGGTGAAAAATATCCATGGTTACGTGCCATGATTTTTTGTACTGAAGATGCGGTGTTGCAGGCGGATGTTGATAGTTGTGTTCGGCATTTAGGCTTATGCTTGCAAGGATTTAAAAATACAACTCAACAGTACCGGTTTATAAGGGTTAGAAATCCAGATGTTTTGGGGCGTTTATTAGCTTTGCCCGATATCGATAAGATTGATGGCTTTGTATTGCCTAAGTTTACAGAAGATGTTTTTAATGATTATTTAGATCAATTACGAGACACTACTTTTAAAGTAATGCCCACTCTTGAAACAAAAGAAGTCTTTAACGTCAATGCCATGACGAATTTATGTCAAGGTTTGCTTCAGTCTGATATGGCTGAAAATGTCTTGATGTTAAGAATCGGTGGTAATGATTTGATGAATCTTTTGGGATTAAGAAGGGAGCGCGCATCGACTATTTATGAAACACCCTTAGGTCATATTATTGCCCAATTAGTGACTATATTTAAACCTTATGGGTTTTCATTGTCAGCACCTGTTTTTGAATACTTAGATGATCCGCATACCTTATTAAGGGAAATGAAAATGGATTTAGCGTATGGTTTGATAGGCAAAACAGCTATCCATCCGACGCAAGTCCCGATGATTGAAGAGGCTTTTAAGGTGAATATTGAGGATTATGAAATGGCGTTAAGCTTAAGTGATCTTGATGCACCTGCTGTTTTTAGAATGCATGATGCTATGTGTGAAGTGGCAACCCATCAACAGTGGGCGACTCAAATATTAAGTAGGCAACAATGTTATGGTTTAAAAGAATATATTTCGATGAAAGATCGTGTAGAGTTGTCTTTTTAAAGCAATGCTAAGCGTATATGTAATTAAATCACATAAATTAAAATTAGGAGAGTAGTGATGAGTTTTGATAGTTTTTTAAGTCAACTTAAAAATAAAGCAAATGAGTTAAAGACTGAAGCATTAAAGTTTAAAAATAAAGATTTTTTGAATGCGGCTATGGCGGGTTCGGCTTTAATTGCGATGGCCGATGGGAGTATTACCGCGACTGAAAAACAAAAAATGATTAAATTCATTGAAAACAATGATGCGTTATCGGTTTTTACCACCAGTGATGTAATTAAAGCCTTTCAGGATTTTGTTGGGCAATTAGAATTTGATCAAGATATAGGTGAAGCTAAGGCTTATCAAGCATTAGGTAAGATGAAATCAAATACCGAAGCTTCTCGGTTATTGGTGCGAATGATTATTTCAATTGCGTCTTCTGATGGGGTATTTGATTTTTCTGAGAAAAAGATTGCAGTTAAGATTGCTAAAGAATTAGGCGTTAACCCAGCTGAGTTTGAATTGTAATAAATTGGTTTAAGTTTTAGCCACACTTGTAGTGGCTAAAACTCATTTTAGTGTTGGAATGATGATTAATACATCGAGTGTGATTTAATAACCAATTGAGGTCATATCTAAATCGTCTAATAAACCAGATAAGCGAGTTACTTCAGTTTCGAATTTGCCATTGTCGTAAAGATTGATGACGCGATAACCAGGCATTGTAGTATCAAGGCTAAAATCATGATTTTTCGGTTTAAACTGAAAGCAGGTCGAGGGTGTTCCAAGAATAAGAACTCCATCATTTATGACATTCATTTCCTGATGAATATGTCCTGTTGTAACGATTTTGACTTTTGGAAATTGTTTAATAATGTCTAAAAATTCAGCGCTATTAGTTATCTGCATGGTATCAAGCCAAGTGCTTTGTGTGCTGATACAGTGATGATGAACGGCTATTAGGGTATTTAAATCGGGTTGTTCGTTAAGAAACTTCTCTAATAGGCGCAGTTCTTCGTTTGGAAGGTATCCACCGGTTTCGTTAATTATTTGACTATTTAGATTAATGATTTGCCAATTTTCAAATAGATTTTGTTTTTGACAACTGACCCATTCAGTATTGAAGATACGTTGCATCAGTTGAAAATTATCATGATTACCAGGTAAACAAATACAAGGTGTTTGAGTGCTTTCAATGCGGTTAAGAATGCGTTGATAGCTATCAGCAGTGGGATCTTGGGCTAAATCACCCGTTAATAAGATCAAATCAATTTTAAGTTCTTTAGAAAAAGCTAAATTGAGTACGTTATCAAAATAGTGTTCTGTATTGATGCCTAGAAAGAGATCATCTGAATGAGGTAGAATGTGTAGATCAGTAACTTGTAGGATGGATAAACAAGCCATATTGGATTACTCAATTACCTTAATTAAAATTTTAGAGTTTCTAGCTGGATTGTAATAGACTTTGAGCGATTCAGGTAGTTTTTTAATGTCAGATGATAAATATCCTCGCTCAATAAACCAGTGCACTGTTTGTGTTGATAAAACAAATAACTGTTTAAGCCCTAATTTTTTGGCTTTGTTATAGGCAAAATCTAATAAACGATCACCGCGTGCAGAGCCTCTATAATCCAAATGAACGGCAAGGCAGGCAATGCAACCATAGTGTTCGTTTTGATTAAAATGTAGTGCAGTACAGCCAATGATTAAGCCATCCCGCTCAATAATAATGTAGTCCGCTATTTCCATTTCGATTTTTTCCCGAGAGCGTTTGGCCAGTATGCCTCGTTGTTCTAAGGGTTTGATCAATTCTAGAATGCCGCCGATATCGTTTAATGTCGCAGGTCTCAGGTCTTCGAAAGGACTAGAGCTAATCAGGGTGCCAACACCGTCACGACTAAAGAGTTCTAATAATAAAGCACCATCAATAGTACGATTGATTAGGTGTACCCGTTCAATGCCGGCTCTGCAACTTTGGATGGCCGCTTTAACAGGAAGGCTTACAGAATCACTCAGTGTGGTATGTTGTTGCAGAAAAGTTTCGGCTTCATCAGTGGTCATTTGTCTAATGATATTTTCATTATTAGTATGAGTTGAATGACAACAGTTTTGCTCAGTGAGTAGAATTAGTTTTTCGGCTTTTAAGGCGATAGAGACCGCCGTAGCGACTTGCTCTGCTGAAAGATTAAAGATTTCACCGCTCGGTGAGTAACCGATAGGCGAAATAAGAATGATGTTATCTTGATCGAGTTGTTGATGTATCGCGGTACTATCAATTCGACGAACTTCTCCGGTATGACAATAATCAATGCCATCTATCACGCCAATGGGTTTTGCTGTCACAAAGTTTCCCGAGGCAACTTTAAGTCCACTACCGGCCATGGGCGAGTTTGATAAGCCCATTGACAGTAACGCTTCAATTTCTACTCGGACTAAGCCTGCAGCTTCTTTGACGCATTGTAAGGCTAGGTCGTCAGTGATGCGGAGATTTTTATGAAATAGGGCGGGGATGTTGAGCTTCTTAAGGCGTTCATCAATTTGGGGGCGAATGCCATGAACTAATACAAGGCGAATCCCAAGACTATTGAGTAAAGCAAAGTCATGCACGTGATGATCAAAATCTTCCGCTAAGACTGCTTCCCCACCAAATGAAATAACAAACGTTTTGTTACGATGAGCATGGATATAGGGAGATGAGTCTCTAAACCAGTTAACAAAAGACTTAGGTTCGCTCATGATAGATTTTTTAAAAAGTATCCCAGTTGTTTTTGCGACGCCAACCGAGTTTGGGTAAGATAAAGCCCAGCAACACACTGATAATTGATAGTAAGCCACCATATAAAAACCAATCTTGACTCGCTGTATCTTTCAGAGCCTGATTTTCGAGCTTGTATTGTTGTAGATCTCTTTCGACATTAACGACACGTTCTTGTAGTTCATCACGTTCATTTTTTAACTGATAAGCACTGGAGGCGGTTTTTTTTAATTCATTCAGTTCTCTCGCTAATTGATCGCGTTCATTGGCTAAAGATTTTTCCAGAGAGGTGCCTGGCGTAAGGGTTTCTTTAAGCTTATTTAATTCACTTCTAAGCGTACCATTATCTGCTTGAAGTTGAGCGATTGTTTTTGCCGCCGTATCTTTAGGATCGATATTGGGTGCTTCAGGTGAGGTAAATCGAGATTTAATATAACCTTCTGTACCATCAATAAGACGAACTTTAATGAAATCAAACCGGTTTTGATTTTCAATAATGGACAAGGGGGCTCCAATAGTTAAGACTTTAAGTGCCTTGCCATGCTGACTGGGAGTACTTCTCAATGTTAAATTTTGGTCATCAGCCACATAAATGGTTTCTGCATGGGCGGTGCCAAAGGTAAGTACTAATAAATAAAAAGCGCTAAGTAATCTTTTCACGAGTATCTTCTATTCTTAAAGGTTAACTAATTGTGTAGATTCTAGTCTTATTTGTTACAGAGAAGAAATTCTAACAAGGCTTTTTGGGCATGTAGACGATTTTCTGCTTCAGGAAAAATAACACTTTGTGGGCCGTCAATAACCCTAGCCGTGACTTCTTCACCTCGGTGAGCAGGTAAACAATGCATAAATAACGCATCGTTATGAGCGACTTTCATAATAGCTTCATCTACTTGATAATCTTTAAATGCTATTTCACGGAGTTTTTGTTCTTCTTCTTGACCCATACTCGCCCACACGTCAGTAACAATAAGATCACTGTCTTTAGAGGCTTCTAAAGCAGAATCAAAAAACTTAACATGAGCTCCCGCTGTTTCACTGTATTGTTTTAAAGGCTGATAACCTATTGGGCTGGCGATGTGTAAGGTAAAACCGAGTAAGACGGCTGTTTGAATATAAGAGTGACACATATTGTTGCCATCACCTATCCAAGTCACGGTTTTGCCCTTTATGTCGCCCCTAAATTCAAAATAGGTTTGCATATCCGCTAATAATTGGCACGGATGTTCTAAATCGGTTAAGCCATTGATGACAGGAACACTTGAGTGTTGTGCAAAGGTGGTGACCGTTTCGTGTTTATCGGTTCTAAGCATAATGCAATCGACCATACTGGAGATAACTTTTGCACTGTCTTGGATAGGTTCGCCTCTACCTAACTGAGTATCTCTAGGCGATAAAAATATCGCATTACCTCCGAAGTGTACCATGCCGGTTTCAAAAGAAATACGGGTACGCGTTGAAGATTTTTCAAAAATCATCGCAAGTACTTGACCTTTTAACGGTTGGTAATCACGGTCATGGTTGTTTTTAAGTTCGGCCGCTCTGTGGATAATGTGACGGAATTCTTCGCTGGATAAATCAAGCAGGCTAGTGAAATGTCTAAGACTCATAAGTGTGTTATTTAAGCAGTTTGTTCGGTGTAGGTATTGATAATAGCTGCCAACGTGTTAACGAGGCTGTTAATTTCTTCAGTATTAATAATTAAAGGCGGTAACAATCGAATCGTGGTGTCATTGGTTACATTAATCAATAGCTGTTTTTCTAAGGCAAGTTTAACTAAATCCGCACAAGGTCGATCGAGTTCAATACCGATCATCAAGCCTTTATTACGAATATCAACAACATGTTTGTTATTTTTAAGTTGCTCTGCAAATTGACTATGAATGGCATCACCTTTTTGTTGGGCTGCGGTGATTAAATCATCGGCATCTAAAGTTTCAAGTACCGCTAACGCAGCGCTACACGCTAAAGGATTACCGCCAAATGTAGAGCCATGAGTTCCAGCAGTCAGAAGTTGAGCGGCTTTTCCACGCGCAAGGCAAGCACCAATTGGCACGCCATTGCCTAATGCCTTTGCTAACGTACAGACATCAGGAATAATATTGTTATGTTGAAAAGCTAAGAATTTACCGGTACGACCAATGCCCGATTGAATTTCATCAAGCATCATGAGTATGTCATGCTGATCACATAAACTTCTCAATTGGTTTAGGTAATCAGGGGCGGGGATATTGATACCACCTTCGCCTTGTATCGGTTCAACTAAAACTGCCACAATGTTTTTATGTGCTGCCAAAGCAAGTTCGATGGCTTTTATATCATTGTAAGGAACACGGATAAACCCTTCAACTAAAGGTGCGAAACCTAGTTGTACTTTGGCGTTACCTGTGGCACTGAGTGTGGCCAAGGTTCGACCATGGAAACTTTTTTCCATGACGATAATCGCTGGATTTTCTATGTTTTTTGAATGACCAAATTTGCGCGCCAATTTAATGGCTGCTTCATTCGCTTCAGCACCTGAATTACAGAAAAATACATTATCCATGCCAGACTTTTCTGTAAGCTTATCAGCCAGCAATTCTTGGTTAGCTATCGCATAAAGGTTAGAGGTATGCAGTAGTTTTGCACTTTGCTCACAGATCGCTTTGTGGACGTTAGGGTGTGCATGGCCTAAATTGCAGACAGCGATACCTGACAACGCGTCTAAGTATCGATTGTTGTTTTCATCAATTAACCACACACCTTCGCCATGGTCAAAAGTGACCGGTAAACGTCCGTATGTTGGCATGATATGGCTAGTCATGGTTTTTCTGCCTGTTGCAATAGAAAAAACAGGTAGGGATTGGCTACCTGAACAAAAAAATGCTTGATTATAAGATTCTATTTAATCTCAGGCAAGCGATGGATGATAAGATTTACTTTTTTAAATAGTATAAAGTTGATAGAATTAATCAAATTTTATTTATTTGAGTGAATACCTAGTTATGAGCGTTATAGAACGAATTAAAGATCAACTTGAAACAAACCCAGTTATCTTATACATGAAAGGCACGCCAGACTTTCCACAGTGTGGTTTTTCGGGTCAAACAGTCCAAATATTAAATCTTTGTAATGCAAAGTTTGCTTCAGTGAATATTTTTGAAGATCCTGAATTACGCGAAGCCTTAAAAGAGTATTCTCATTGGCCCACTTATCCACAACTTTATGTTAAAGGTGAATTGCTTGGCGGGTGTGATATTGTTATTGACTTGTACAAAAAAGGTGAGTTAGTTGAGTTATTAACAGCGGCTAACGCTATCGCAGAATAATATCCTATAAAAGTGCGGATGATATCTAGTCATCCGTACTTCATCGCTGTTTTGACTTTACCTTACTCATCAATCATTATCCTCCCCGCTTCTTTATAATTTTATGACACAATCACTCACTTGCTTTAAAGCCTACGATATTCGTGGTCGCATTCCTGATGAACTTAATGTCGATATTGCTTACCGCATTGGTAGAGCTTATGCCGCACATTTAAACCCAAAGCGTGTTATTGTCGGACGCGATATTCGTCTTTCAAGTAATGAGCTAGCCGATGCTGTTATAAAAGGTCTGCAAGATGCCGGCGTTAATGTGTTTGATATTGGTTTAAGCGGTACTGAAGAAGTGTATTACGCAACCTTTGCTTACCAAGATGCCGGTGAGGCAATGGATGGCGGCATTATGGTGACCGCTAGCCATAATCCTAAAGATTTTAATGGCATGAAATTAGTTCGTGAACAAAGTAAACCCGTCAGTGGCGATACCGGACTTAATGATATTAAACGTTTAGCTGAGCTGAATGAGTTTTCTGCGCCGGTTGCTGAGTGTGGCACCGTGACAGCCATTTCAATTGCTGAAGCGTATACCGAGCATTTAATCAATTATATTGATCCTGCCGTCTTGGCGCCGTTAAAAATCGTCGTTAATGCAGGCAATGGGGCCGCAGGGCACGTTATTGATTGGTTAGAGACCGCTTTAGAAAAAGTAACGCCACAACCGATCGACTTTATAAAGATCCATCACGAACCCGATGGACACTTTCCTCATGGCATTCCTAATCCTTTATTGCCTGAGAATCGTGCGAGTACCATTGCGGCTATCAATGCTCATAAAGCGGATTTAGGGATTGCGTGGGATGGCGATTTTGATCGTTGCTTCTTATTTGATGAGACAGGACGCTTTATCGAAGGCTATTACATTGTAGGCTTATTGGCTGAAGCTTTTTTAAAGCAAAATCCAGGTGAAAAAATCGTTCATGATCCGCGTTTAACTTGGAATACGGTGGATATAGTTAAGAGCATGTCAGGTATTGCAGTAATGAGTAAAACAGGTCATGCGTTTATTAAAGAAAGAATGCGCTTAGAAGATGCTGTGTATGGCGGTGAGATGAGCGCCCATCACTATTTTAGAGATTTTTCGTATTGTGATAGTGGCATGATTCCATGGTTATTAGTCATTGAATTAATCAGTAAAAGTGGAAAGACGCTCTCTCAATTAGTGGATGAAAGAATGAAACTCTTTCCTGCCAGTGGTGAAATTAACCGTACCATCGTAGAATCTGCCCAAGCGATAGAAAAAGTTAAGGCGTATTACCAAGCAGACGCTAAAGAAATTGATTATACCGATGGCTTGAGTATGGATATGGGTGAATGGCGCTTTAATTTACGTTGTTCAAATACTGAGCCTTTAGTACGTTTAAATGTTGAGTCACGCGGTGATGAAGCCTTAATGCAATTAAAGACCGAAGAATTGTTGCAATTATTGGCTTAAGAGATCGGCGTATTATAAGCCTTGCCGGATTGTTGGTATTTATTCATGTCGGTATTTTAAGTTTGTAAAATGAAAATGTTACACAGGATAACGGCATGAATTTAAAAATAACAAATCTAATGGCTTTAAGTTTTATCTTAATCATGAGCCTTTCTGTTGAATCTTTAGCTGATAATAAAGCGGTTGATCCTTACGCGATTCCTCGTGATAAATCTGCTGAAGTGGGGTGTTTAAAAGCGGTAAAGCAAATTAGACCGGGGCAAATTTTCTCTTTCAATGTTTACAACGATAATAATATTTTTCATTATCAATATGAGATTGAAGACCATAACAATCTGTGGTTGGTGATCTGTGATGGTAGTACTCAAAAGATTATTAAAAATGAATTGGAAGATAAGCGTAGAGCTGATAAATAAAAGTTTTTCTAGTGTTACCGTTTAAATAGGGTATAGCCTTTGACGCATTGAAGGATAAAAAATGAACTGGATTTATTGGCTCAGTGGTGTTTTAGCTTTTGCAGTGTTTATTTATTTACTGGTCGCGTTGTTTTATCCGGAGAAGTTTTGATGACTGCTCAAGGTTTTTTTCAAATCGCGATCTACTTAATCGTGTTGCTTGCTCTGGTTAAGCCTTTGGGTCTGTATATGGCCAGAGTGTATCAAAATGAATCGGTGGGCCTTAATAGATATTTAGCCGGCTTTGAAAATCTTTTATATCGGTTAAGTGGTGTTAAAACCGAACAAGATATGCGCTGGACTCAATACACGCTCGCGGTCTTAGTGTTTAATGTATTAGGCTTACTGGTTGTCTATGGTTTGCAACGTTTTCAAGATGTATTACCTTTTAATCCCCAAGCATTGCCAGCAATCAGTCCTGATTCTGCTTTTAATACTGCCGTTAGTTTTGCGACTAATACTAATTGGCAGGGTTATAGTGGCGAAGCAACCATGAGTTATTTAACGCAGATGTTAGGTTTATGCGTACAAAACTTTATGTCTGCGGCCAGTGGTATGGCGGTTTTGGTTGCCTTAATTAGAGGATTTATTCGTCGTAATAGTCAAGGGATTGGTAACTTTTGGGTGGATATGACCCGTACTGTCTTGTATATACTCATCCCCTTGTCATTTATATTCGCTTTAATATTAGTGAGTCAGGGTGTGGTGCAAACAGTTAAACCTTATGTCACGGTCAATTTATCAGAAGCGGTCAGTTACCAAGCACCAAAATTAGATGACACGGGTAAAGCCATACTCGATGCTCAGGGTAAGGCAATTACCGAAACTATAAAAAATACTCAGCAAACTTTGGCTTTAGGGCCTGCCGCGTCTCAAATTGCGATTAAACAATTAGGCACTAATGGCGGAGGCTTCTTTAATGTTAATTCCGCACACCCCTATGAAAATCCAACTCCGTTAACTAATTTTCTGGAGATGTTGGCTATTTTGTTAATACCCGCCGCGCTTTGTTACACCTTTGGCTTTATGGTGGGTGATACGCGTCAAGGTTGGGCGATTTTAGGCGCGATGACCTTAATTCTGTTCGTACTCATACTGGTTACTGTTCCCGCTGAACAAAACGGTAATCCGGCTTTTGTTTCTTTAGGGATTGATCAAGCCAACAACTCTCAGCAAGCCGGTGGCAACATGGAGGGTAAGGAAACGCGCTTTGGTATTGTAAATTCGGCTTTATGGGCGGTCGTGACCACGGCAGCGTCTAATGGCTCAGTCAATGCAATGCACGATTCTTTTACACCTTTAGGCGGTATGGTGCCACTGTGGTTAATGCAGTTAGGGGAGGTTGTTTTTGGCGGGGTGGGTTCTGGTTTGTATGGCATGATCGTTTTTGCGATTGTGGCGGTATTTATAGCTGGTTTAATGATTGGTCGAACCCCCGAATATTTAGGGAAAAAAATAGACGCTTTTGAAATGAAAATGGCGGCTATTATTATCTTAGTTCCCCCTTTAATCGTCTTAGGTGGAACAGCCGTTTCGCTGATGTTAGCTTTAGGTAAAGCGTCAATTTTTAATCCAGGTGCGCATGGTTTCAGTGAAGTTCTTTATGCGTGGTCTTCGGCAGGAAATAATAATGGCAGTGCTTTTGGCGGTTTGTCTGCCAATGTACCGTTTTATAACTTCTTGTTAGGTTTAGCGATGTTGTTTTCTCGTTATGGGTTAATGGTGCCTATTTTGGCTATTGCTGGCGCGTTAGCCGCCAAGAAAACGATTCCGGTCAGTGCCGGCACCTTACCCACACATACGCCTTTGTTTACATTGCTCTTGATTATCACCGTACTCATGGTGGGCGCCTTAACCTTTGTGCCTGCGCTGGCATTAGGGCCGATTGTTGAGCATTTACAAATGACTAGCCAACATTAATTTGGGGTAGGTAATTAATACGATGTCTAGTAAACCGGAATTAAATTCTTTATGGAATGTAGAAATTCTGCAGCAAGCCGCAGTTAACGCTTTTTTAAAACTGACGCCACGTCAGCAATGGAAAAACCCAGTCATGTTTGTCGTTTATCTGGGGTGTTTGTTGACCACCGTGTTGTGGCTACAAGCGTTATCAGGTAACAGTGAGGAACCCAGCCGGTTTATTTTAAGTATCACTTTTTGGTTATGGTTTACCGTCCTTTTTGCTAACTTTGCCGAGGCCGTTGCAGAAGGTCGAAGCAAAGCACAGGCTGCGTTTTTAAAAACAGCCAAACGAGATATCGCCGCAAAAAAATTAAGCGACCCTTATTATGGCAGTCAAGTGACTCAAGTAGAAGGTTCGTCCTTACGCAAAGACGATATCGTGCTCATTGAAGCAGGTGATGTTGTGCCGGGCGATGGGGAAGTGATTGAGGGCATCGCCTCAGTCGATGAAAGTGCAATCACGGGCGAAAGTGCGCCAGTCATCCGTGAATCAGGGGGGGATTTTAGTTCAGTCACTGGGGGAACCCGCGTGTTATCTGACTGGTTGGTGGTTCGTATTACGACTCATCCAGGAGAGTCTTTTTTAGATAAAATGATTTCAATGGTCGAAAGTGCAAAGCGTCAAAAAACTCCCAACGAAATTGCACTGACTATCTTATTGGTCGCGTTAACACTGGTGTTT
>CAIPDT010000031.1 GCA_903863905.1 uncultured Methylococcaceae bacterium | reverse complement strand
AAGGCACAACTGTTGAGATAATAGCTAAAGTGACTGGGTTATCAGAATTAGATATTAAACAAATTTTAGGCTAACTTGGTAACACCTTGATTCCGATTGACTACATTGACAATTTCCACACCGTCACACCCTCCATTTATCTTAATTAGATATAGCTCATTCTGCGCTACAAATTTTATAAAAACATCTGTTTTCATACCCAAATCACGTGCTTTACACAGTAAACTATCTGTTTCTATACCAAAACCACCTGCTTTACACAGCAAACCATCTGTTTCTCTACCTAAACCACCTGCTTTACACAGTAAACCAACTGTTTCTCTACCTAAACCACCTACTTTACACAGTAAACCAGCTGTTTCTATACCAAAACCACGTGCTTTAAATAGTAAACCATCTGTTTCTATACCTAAACCACCTGCTTTACACAGTGAACCATGTGTTTCTTTACCTAAACCACGTGCTTTACTGACTAAACCACCTGTTCCACTACCAAAAGCACCTTTAACACTCGAACATCACCCTTAATCCCTCAAAAAACACCAATATCACTCGCCATAACAAATATAAAAATTTGTTATGATATAAACACAACCCAATTAAACATTGCTGACTAACGTAATCATCAGCGCTCAACTCATTGCTCCCACGCTAAAAGGATAATTTATGCTTTGGTTAAAAGCCTTACACTTAATTTTTATGGTCACTTGGTTTGCTGGCTTATTTTATTTGCCACGCTTGTATGTTTATCACGCGATGAGTTCGGATGAAATCAGTCATGAACGTTTTAAGGTGATGGAACGGAAATTGTTTTATGGCATCATGACACCCGGCATGATCGTGACGTTTATCTTTGGAATTTGGATGTTGGTTGATTATGCCTGGGTCAGTTATGGTACGTCCGGTTGGTTGCACGCTAAGCTGGGCATTTTAGTCTTAGCCCTGATTTATCATTATTTTTGTTGGGTTTGGCTCAAAGCTTTCAAACATGACCGTAATTCCCACAGCCATGTTTATTATCGTTGGATGAATGAAGTGCCGGTGTTATTCCTAGTCGGTATTATTATCTTAGCAGTGGTTAAACCTTTTTAAAACGCCGCCAAAACTCCCCCGCTTTTTCACTTAAAACTGAGTGTTAAAATCAGTCATACGTCAACAAAACCCAAACACACCGATGAGTGATTCCTCCGTCATCGGTGTTCACTCATCGAGTAATTTCTGCCTCGGTTAAATAACAGCCGGGATCTTCAGCCCAATAATTTCCGGTCATTTGTGCGGCTCTAACCCGAGTATTGCCATTACATATCGTTTGATAAGCACAAAGGCCACAGCGACCTTCTAAGGGTCTGGGCACTTGTTTTAAACCGGCCATTAATGGATCGGTGGTATCCAACCATATGTCAGAAAAAGGCCGTTGCTTAACATTGCCTAAATCATAATGCCACCAAAACGTATCGGGATGCACATTCCCTAAGTTATCAATGTTCGCTACATTAACCCCAGAGGCATTACCGCCCCATTGCTCTAATTTGGCTTGAATATGATCAACTTGATCAGGAAAGCGTTGCTTAACCCAATGCAAAAAATACACCGCATCGGCATCATTATTACCGGTGACAAACTCACGATCTTTGCCGGCTTTAAGCCAGTCATAACAGGTATCAAACATCAAATCCATCGCCTGGCGGGTTATCTCAAAAAAGGCATCATCTTTACGATTCCTATTGCCCCTGCCACCGTAATTAAGATGCGATAAATAAAACTTGTCGATATCATAATCATCCATCAACTGCAAAAGAGCCGGAAAATCATGGGCATTATCTTGGGTTAAGGTAAACCGAATCCCGACTTTAATACCTTTATCTAAACACAACTGCACGCCTCTCAAGGCTTCATCAAACGAACCTTTAACGCGGCGAAATTGATCATGGGTATCTTTAATGCCATCCAAACTGACGCCGATATATTGGTAATTAATAGCGGCTATTTCATCAATATTATCGACCGATATTTTGGTACCATTACTCGATAAGGCCACATAAAAACCCATGTCCTTAGCACGACGAGAAATCGCAAAGATATCAGGATGTAATAAAGGTTCACCGCCCGACAAGATCAACACCGGTACTTTAAAGGCTTTTAATTCATCCATAACCGTGTAAATTTCAGGCGTGGTGAGTTCGCCCGGAAAATCAATGTCCGCCGAGGTGGTATAACAATGCTTACAAGTGAGGTTACAGCGCCGAATTAAATTCCAAATCACCACGGGCGCTGACGGTTTACGAGCGGGTTTAAGGGGCGTCGGGTCAAGCAGTTCCCGCATGTATTGGCTTAAGCGAAACATAGGGATTCCTTAAATAAGGTAACTGAGCGATAAGCCGATAAACACCGCCATCCCAAAGTAATTACTGTTTAAAAAGGCTTTAAAGCACAGCGCCTTCTCACGATGAAAAATCAATTTTTGTTGATAAACACATAAAGCGGTCGCGACGATCACACCAGCATAGTAAAGCCACGTCAAGGCTTGCATCAGACCCACGACTACTAATAAACCGATGATGATGACTTGTAAAACGGCCATAATGTGCCGGTCATACGCACCAAACAATATGGCGGTGGATTTAACGCCTATTTTTAAATCATCGTCTTTATCCACCATGGCATACATGGTGTCATAAACCAGCGCCCATAAAACCACCGCTAAGTACATGACCCAGGCAACGGTGGGAATTTGATTGAGTTGCGCCGAGAAAGACATGGGTACCGCCCAACCAAAGGCAATGCCTAAGTACGCTTGGGGCAAATGGGTGTAGCGTTTCATAAACGGATAACTGCCAGCTAAAAAGGCGGCGACAAAGGATAAGGCAATGGTGAAAGCGTTTAAAGTTAAGACCAAGCCAAACGCGATGAGACACAACACCACAAACAGGCCTAGCGCTTCTTTAGGTGAGACCCTGCCCGCTGCAATAGGCCGCTGTTTGGTGCGTTCTACATGGGGATCAAAGTCTCTATCGGCATAGTCATTAATCACACAGCCTGCGGCCCGCATTAAGATGACGCCTAAACAGATAACCAGTAACACGTAATAATCGGGCTTACCACGACTGGCCACCCATAGCGCCCATAACGCCGGCCACAATAAAATTAAGATTCCGATCGGTTTATCAAACCGCGATAATAACCAGTATTGTGTCAGTCGATCTTTGATACGTTCGTTTAAGTTTGTCTTTAGCACTGCGATACCTTATTAATGTAGACTCAGATCTTGTCGCGTTAAGCACTGACTGTTTAAAACCTGCGTGGTTTTCAGGCGTACCTTTTATTAAAAATGCTATTATAACGACTTTATTTTATTTGAGGCTGTTGCCTCGTGGATGTGTAAACGATGTCTATAAAAATTTATCACAATCCGCGTTGCGGGAAATCTCGTCAGACCTTGCAATTACTGCAAGAGCGCGAATTGACTATTGAAGTGATTGAATATCTTAAAACGCCTTTATCCATCGACGAAATAGAGCATATTCTGCAAAAGTTAACGATGAATCCTCGGGATTTAATGCGTAAAAAAGAAGCGACTTATAAAGAGCAGCACTTAGACAATCCTGATCTTGATCGCAGGGCACTGATTAACGCGTTAATCACTTATCCGATATTAATAGAGCGACCCATTGTGCTCGCCAATAATCAAGCGGCTATTGGACGTCCTCCTGAAGCTGTCCTATCCATTCTATAATGAATACGTATCCATGATAAAAATTCTGGTTCTATATTTCTCACGCAACGGTGCAACCGCTGAAATGGCTAATCAAATCGCCCGGGGGGTTAATTCTATTACAGGAGCCGAGGCCGTTTTAAGAACCGTACCGATGGTATCCACCGTCTGTGAAAAAACAGCAGACACCATTCCGGCGCAGGGGGCTATTTATGCAACCTTAAATGATTTAAAAGACTGCGATGGTTTAGCTCTGGGCAGTCCAACTCATTTTGGAAATATGGCGGCGCCTTTAAAATATTTTATTGATAGCACCACCGAAGTTTGGTTTTCGGGTGCATTAATTGGTAAACCGGCGAGTGTGTTTACCTCCACGGGCAGTATGCACGGTGGTCAAGAAAGCACCTTATTAACGATGATGTTACCTCTGATACATCATGGCATGGTACTGTTGGGTATTCCTTACACAGAACATGCTTTACGGGAAACCAGTTCAGGGGGTACACCTTATGGCGCGAGTCATTTAGCCCATGAATCATCGGGGCTAACAGACCATGAAAAAGAACTCTGCCAAGCCTTGGGCGCTCGTTTAGCCAAAACAGCGCTTCTTTTAAAACAGGCTTAATGCGACACGACATGAATATTAAACCCCTTTATTTTTACATCATGGCGTTAATAGGCTTTTTTGGCTTATTTGGTTTATTAATGCTTTGGAATACGGTACTGGTCCCAACCACCGGCTTCCCGGTTGCGCTTATTCTATTAATAACAGTGACGCCTTTATTATTACCGCTGAGAGGGTTATTGAATCAAAACCCGAGAAGCTGTGGGTGGATGGGTTATATCAGTCTGTTTTATTTTATACATGGTGCCATTGAAACCTATGCGAATACAACGGAACGCTTATATCCCTCACTTGAACTGATGTTTAGTTTGATGCTGTTTTTTGGCACAACCTTGTATGTGCGCTTTAAAAGGAAGACGCAATGACCCTTCCCAAACAACTGCCTTTACACTTTGAGTTTAGAGCGAATCAATCATTTAATGATTTTTATGCGGGAAGTAATTTAGAGGTAGTGACCCATTTAAAAAATAGTCTTTCAACACACGGTGAGAAACTTATTTTTATTTGGGGGGAAGCGGGCTTAGGTAAAAGTCATTTACTGCAAGCTTGTTGTCATGAAGCGCAAAACCAAGCGTTAAGTTCTTTTTATTTTTCTTTAGATGCTGACAGATTACCGGCTGCCGATTTATTAACCGACTTGGAAACCTTTGAGGTGGTGTGTTTTGATAATATTGAGCAGATAGCGGGGCATAAAGACTGGGAGTTGGCTTTCTTTAATTTTTATAATCGTCATCGTGCCCTGAATCATACGTTAATCTTATCCGCTAAGGATGCGCCCAATACAATTCCGCTTGATTTACCCGATTTAAAAACGCGCCTGGCGTGGGGGCTTACTTTAAAGATTCAACCGTTGTCTGATGAAGAAAAAATTGCCGCGTTAATATGTAAAGCTAAACAAAGGGGCTTTGAAATCTCTCCAAAAGCCGTACAATTTTTACTGTCCCGTTATGATAGAAATTTATCGTCGTTATGGGTTTTGCTCGCGCAACTGGATCATGCCTCACTTGCGGCTAAACGCAAAATTACCATTCCTTTTTTAAGACAGATATTATCTGAACAATCTTAAACAAACAATCACATGATATATTATCCAAAATAAGAAATAAAATGGGTAATAAGAACGGTAACGATAAGTAGTGATTCAGATTAAAATTTCGGGATAACTCTTCTGTGTATCAATCCACTAAAAGTGTGTTTTAAAATTAAGGCGGGGGGATTGAGGCTTAACTCACAAAAGTATTTCTAATACCGCTGAAATACTCATTAAGTTGTTCACTCTTAAATCGTATTTGAAATAAAAACCGGACTAAACTTATTAAAAACCTTCTGTATGATGAAATACAGAAGGTTTTATCAGAGATATTAAGCGGTGAAGTTTGCTTCAGCAAAATCCCAGTTAACTAAAGCCCAGAAAGCTTCAAGATAAGCAGGACGTGCATTACGATAATCAACGTAATAAGCATGTTCCCAAACGTCACAAGTCAATAAAGGTGTTTGACCTGTTGTTAATGGACAACCTGCATTGCTAGTGCTCACTAAAGCTAATGAACCATCCGCATTTTTAACTAACCAAGCCCAACCAGAACCGAAAGTAGTAACTGCACATTTAGTGAATTCTTCTTTGAATTGTGCAAATGAACCAAAAGTAGCGTTGATAGCGTCAGCTAAAGTACCTGTGGGTTCTCCACCGCCATTTGGAATTAAGCTGTTCCAGTAGAAAGTGTGATTCCAAACTTGAGCTGCGTTGTTAAAAATGGGGCCAGAAGATTTAACAATAATTTCTTCTAATGATAAGCCTTCAAACTCAGTACCAGGAACAAGATTGTTCAAATTAGTTACATAGGTTTGATGGTGTTTGCCATGATGAAAATCTAATGTTTCTTCAGAAATATGAGGAACTAATCTATTTTTTGCATACGGTAATGCGGGAAGTTCAAAAGCCATTTAAGTGTCCTAAATAAAGTTTAAAATTAAGATAAATACTATAAAAATAAAATACCAAGTGTTTTGGTATAGTATTACTTTAGCATTGCTAGCCAATTAAATAAAGCATGACATTTATCATTTGAATAAGACAAAATATCAAGGGTTATAATAACAAAATTAAGACTGAAATCCCTGATATTATAAAAAGAAATGTCTATTATTACCGACACACTAAAATTAATCATAGGATATTGACGACTGTTACACCGATAAATGAAGAATCAATCCGCTGATACGCGTATGAGTAAGATCTCATTAGTTGCTGGTAGCCTATAAATCAGATGGTTACCCGAATCAGAAATCAACAAAGCCTATTGCTAATGTTATTTCTAAGGCCCGCAACTCGTTAGCCATTGACATATTGTATTCTAAAAACTTAAAACTCTATGTTTGATGAATCTGAACAATTATAACTCATTGAAATAATAGGCTTACCTGTGACTAATGCAAAGTAACGCGTATTAAGCTTGTACGTTAATGATTAAGACGATCCGGTGCAAGTAGTCATTGAAATAAATTCTTTGAGCATCACAAATATTTTCAATAAAGTGATTGTGGATGCAGATTTTTAGTATAAGTTCGATCCATAATAATAAATTAACCTTATCAATAAAGTAACTAAAGGAAAAATATGACCACTAAAATAAACTGCCCGCTACCTGTTAATGTTGATGAAGGCGTTAAATACTCTTGGTGTAGCTGTGGCTTTAGTAAAAGCATGCCTCTGTGTGATCATGCCCATAGAGAGCTCTCAACTAAAAAGTCTGTTAAATTCATTGCCGAAACGACTACAACGCTATATTTATGTGGCTGCTCTGAAACCAACACTCCACCCTACTGCGATGGTAGCAATAATTGTAAGGAATCATAATGGCTATTGAAATTGAACATAAATTTCTT
>CAIPDT010000030.1 GCA_903863905.1 uncultured Methylococcaceae bacterium | reverse complement strand
GCATTATCCATCATGCCACCATTATTGAAATCGAAGGAGACAGTTATCGAAAAAAACAGAGTTTAAAAAAGTAGCCCATTTTTCAACAAAAACCGGCCAGGGTAATTGACGCGAACCGGACAAGATAGTTGACGCCAGACAAAAAGCTAAATTTTTGCATGATGTTATCAACCACTAATGAGTTTATCTTATTCATTTAAATCGTTAAAATGATATCCATTGCTAATTCAAATTGATGGTTTTTGCTTTGATTAACATAAGGATTAATATTGTCTGAAGATTGGTCATAACGGAACTCGGGTCTAATGCAAAACCATTCACGTGGTTTCCAATTAACTCCAGCGGTCAGTTCAAAATAATTACTGGGTATACCTGTATTTAAACGTGTACCATTATTATCTCTGAACCATTCAGCCCTTAATCCTGCAGAAACTGAATCTGTTAAATCATAAAATAAATATTGATTGACCGAATACCAATAACTATTTTTATTCAACAGTTGAGTCTGTGACTGATAGCCAAAATCATGTTGAAAAGCATATTGAAACTTGTTTGTAAAATTATACGTGACCACTAAACTACTGAGACTTCGGTTACCTATGGTCGTGTTATTGACATTACCACTGATAACAGTCCACGAAATAGTATTAGTGGCCTCATCATCAGTCCACGATAAACCACCTAGATAATTCCAATTAACAGGTAATTCAGTAAAATTATCCCAACCGGTAATAACGCCCGTATTTAAAGTAAAATTATCGTTTAAGGCATAACTCACTTGTGCTCCAGAGTGGGTAAAGGGTTCTCCATATTGCATAGAATAAGAATGGGAATAAAAGAAGTTATTCGGTGCCGTGACAACTTCTTGCCCCATGATGGTATAAAAGTGACCTAATTTAAGAGTTACACCTCTCCCTAAAGGCGCAAATATTTCTAAATAAGCTTGTGGAATAGCAATGTCGTAAAGGGGGGGGGCGTTCGTATGTGTTAAATGAGCATCCCAACCTTGAGTTTGAGTAAAACGACTATCTGCACCATACATAAAATCTAATCTCCCTCCAATATTCCAACTTTTAGATTCTAAATCAACTGACTTTTGTAGAAATATATTTAATTGGTTTAATTGAAATTCTCTCGTACGGTCATTAAAAGTAATCGGCGCGTTATTATGATTATCTGGATTAGTTGTCTCATAAGTCCCCCCAAAAGCGCCCCATCCTCCGACATTGATGCTATGACTCTTAAAAAAATCAAATTGATTAATATCGTTGCCTGTTATTGTTTCAAATAGCTTTTCGGCTTTTATTGAAGTACTTATGACGAGTAGTAATAAAGCAAAAAAAAACAATAATCGGGGCTTTATTTTAAAAAAAGACATTAAAGAAATGCCACATAATGTGGTTTGTCATATTTAAAACCCTTTTTGCACTAAAGTAGAACATTGTAGAAGACCGATAGTCATAAAGCTTAACCTTTAAATCTAAAAAATATTAAGTAAAAATTTGTTTATTTTCATTAAATTATAATATTTTATTGGCATTAAAATAATCGCATGATAAAAATTATGGTGCAAATAATTTACTTTCGATTCGATAATAAGTAATATTATGGTGCGATAAAAGGTAATATCGCACCAATCAAGATCATTTTCAATAATTAAAACGTTGGATAATAAAATGAAAATATCAAAGACTTGTATCTCTACTCAGAATCGTAAAATTAAAATAATAATGCTGAGTATTGTTTTAGGGCTTATGGCTTTTTCAGTCAAGGCTCAACCTCAAGAAACGCTCTCATCTCAATTAAAAGAGTGCCATTACTTAGACAATGTAGAAGCTACTTCTGGCTACGGAAAAAATTTTAATTGGCAAAGCTTAGCTAAATATTCAGCGTTAGTTAAAGCGGAAGCATTGGGTGCTAGCCATGTAGTATGGGTACGTTTCGAGACAGTTGGCGCCTTTAACGGAATAGCAATCGCCAAAGCTTATAATTGTCAATCTTAAAAATTAATTAGATATTTAAAATGATAGCCCGTAGATATTTAAAATGATAGTCCGTATTAGGTTAGTCAGTGTTTTGATTATTTTGATGAGCAGTACCTTCGTTTATGCAGAGAATAAATCTAATGGTATTATCGGTGCATTAATAGGTAAAGAAGCTTCAAATTGGATTGGGTTAGAAAATCACGGCATTACTATAGGTGGTTGGATGACGGGTGGGATAAATTACAATTCTGCAAATACTCCAGAGGGAAGTAATGGTCCTGTTTCGATGACTGATCGAAATGGTTCAGTCAATTTATATCAAACAGATTTATTTATTGAAAAAGCGGTTAATAAAGGATCGAGTTGGGATATCGGTGGACGTTTTGATTATATGTTCGGTACAGATACGCGATATACACAAGCGTCTGGTAACTGGGATAGCTATTTATTAAGCAAAAATAGTTATTACAATATGGCTATACCGCAAGCGTATGCTGAAATATTTGCGCCTCTGGCTCAAGGCTTAAGTGTAAAAGTAGGTCATTTTTATACTATTATGGGTTATGAATCAGTCGCCTCAACGCCTAATTTCTTTTCTTCACATACCTATAGTTTTAAATCTTCGCCGTTTACGACAACGGGTGCTTTGTTTAATATTGCTTTAAACGATGAATGGGGACTTAATGCAGGTGCGGTTACAGGTGCAGATAATTTTAATCGAGATATTGGTGCATGGAGTCAAATGAGTGGATTGACATGGACACACTCTCAAACCGGTACTAGCGCTTCATTATCGGTATTATCAGGGGATGTTTATTCAATTTATCCTTCGCAATTAATGTATTACACCGCTATATTTCAGCAAGCACTCGGCAAGTGGCATTACATATTACAGCATGATTTAGGCACTCAACAGAATGCTGTCGCCCAAGGACAAAATGCTGATTGGTATTCTATTGTGCAATATATGTTATATCAGGCTACAGATGAGTGGGGCGTTGGAGTACGTGGTGAGTGGTTTAGAGATACTAATGGCGTTCGATATACTTATGGTAAAGCAAACTATTATGCGATGACAGGTGGTTTAAATTGGAAGCCTAAACGCTGGCTGATGATACGTCCAGAGGTTCGTTATGATTGGAGCCAAGCAAAAATTGCGCCTTTTGATGGTGGGCAAAGAACAGGACAATTTTTAATGGGCGTAGATGCAGTCATTCAATTTTAAATAATTAAATGACTGCAATATTCATTTATGTCCGTAAGCGTTGTAAAACTGTTTAGCCGTTCTACCGTTTTTAGATGCATTTTGATGAGAAAAGTCTAGCGCTTGTTTATGTAAGTCTGCTCTATCACCAGCATAATCCACAAAATAACTATCAATAATATCCAGATAGGTCTGGGTATGTTGTGGATAAAAAGCCAGTCTTAAACCAAAACGGTCAGATAAGGAAATCTTTTCTTCTACCGTATCAGAATAATGCACCTCGTTATCAATCAACTGGGTATCAAGATTATCACTCATCCGTTCGGGCAATAAATGCCGACGATTAGATGTCGCATAAAACAATACATTTTCTGGCGGTAATTCAATAGAACCTTCAAGCACGCTTTTTAAGGGCTTATATAAGGTGTCTCCGGTATCAAAAGAGAGATCATCACAATAAATAATAAAGCGTTTGGGAAGATCACGAATGTCATCAACAATTTCAGGCAAATAAATTAAATCTTTTTTATCGACTTCAATTAAGCGTAAGCCACGGTCTTTGTATTCGTTTAATAACGCTTTAATGATTGATGATTTACCGGTACCACGTGCACCCCATAGCAAAGCATTATTAGCCGGTTGACCGGATAGAAAGCGCAGTGTGTTAGCACACAACTGTTGTTTTTGAATGTCGATGCCCAATAACTGTTGAAGGCGTATTGGATCAATCTGTTTAACTGGACGTAGATATTCTTTACGTTGTCGCCAGATAGCTGCATAAGTCGTATTCCAATCTATCATCGTTATCGATCCTGTGTTGTGGTGAGTCATAAGTGTTAATTATTCGCAAGGGTGCCTCATGTCACTCACTTAACTCAATGAATTAAGGCGGGAGTGTGATTTGCTTTTTCCGTTTTTAGAATTGTTGCTAGGGCTTTTTAGCAAAGCGCAGTAAAAAATCTGCCAAGTAGGTTTCACTGTCTTTTGAATAAATTCGATGGGCTTGGTAAATGGTGTGTAACTTTTTGCACAGTGTTTGCGGGGTTCGATGAAACCTTAAGGCAGATACTTTGCTGTCATTATGTTCGTAACCTTTAAAATCCGTTTGATGATTCAGATAGAGTCCTACCGATTGAGCAAGGTCAGTAAATTTTTCCACGGCATGGGCCGGTAATAAAACATAAAATAAACCTGTTTCTGCTAATAAATATTCTACACACTGCACTAAATCTTCAAACGGTAATTGATCGGTATGACGCGCGGTTTGTCTGAGAGCGTCGGTCGTTTTTAAGTGCTTTTCAAAGAACGGCGGGTTACAGATAATCAGATCATAGACCTTAGCGTCGTGATATCTTGAGAATTGTTGGATATCTTGATGAATAATACAGAGTCGATTGGCCCAAGGACTGTTATTAAAGTTAAGTAGTGCCTCATGATAAGCCGGCAACGTCAGTTCAACCGCAGTGACTTGAGCTGCGCCTAATTGAGCAGCCATTAAAGATAACAGCCCCGTCCCTGTACCAATATCTAAAACGTTGGCACCCGCTTTAATGGGCGCCATAGCCCCAAATAAAACCGAATCCGTACACACCTTCATGCCGGATTGGCTTTGTTCAACAGAAAATTGTTGAAAATGAAAGGTAGACATTTAAAGGTGTGTGCTTAAAGCTAAGGTATGCTCTTTATAAACGATACAGTGGTTCTAAGGATTTATCCGTTGTGGAGGTCGCGACTTTCTCGCGGGCTTTATTCTCAGTAAAGGTTTGATACAGTTTTTTACCTTGCCATTGATGAAGTTCTTTTCCATATAAAGTTTGATTTAACAATAAAATCTCATCTCTTAAACGGGCTTCACAATCACTGGCGATAGCACACAGGTTGGTGCTATTAAATTTAAGTTGACCCCAGATTAATAACGCATCTTTGGCGGCATTAGCATCATTATTGGCACAGGCTAGTTTTAAGGCTTTAATGCTGGCCGTAAGATTGAGGTCTAATTCACTGGGCTCAATAATCGGTTGGTTCACGGTCTGTTTTCGTAAGAAATAACCCAGCGTAGTTAACCAGCCAACCGCCAAGAACACCGCAATCCATAACCAGATATTGGTTTGAGGCACGGTATTGATACGTGCAGGATTGTCATTGCCAGTATTGATTGCCGGTGCAGGTGTTGGCTCTACAGTCGTTGTTGCTGGAGACTTCGGTGCTTCGGTAAGTTCAGTCGCACCGGTTATCGCAGTGAGCGTTGTTTCAGGAATGCTGGCGATTTCAACCTGTTGAGTTTTTGTGTTAAACCAAGGAATCTCAATCGCCTGTAATTTAGTGGCGCCGGTCTTGGAAGGAATGATAGCTATTTTCTCTTCTCTAAAGGCCAATAAGCCGTCAACTTTCTTTTGTTCTTGTAACACCGGTTGATCAGGATACGTTTTTAACTGGGCATTGGTTAGGGTGTTATTGAGCTCTGGGAGTTGTCCTACGGTCGTGCCCTTTGCGACTAAACTTAAGGTGCGAGTAACGGGTTCACCCACTTTTAATTGGCTTAGGTCACTGGACCATTCTTGTTTTAACACCAGTTGTTCGGCAGAGAGCCAATGTTTTCCGGTAAAGGGCGTGGGTACGGGTTTAACATCAAGGGTGATCGCTTTAGATTCAACCCGTTTAGTTTTACTCATTTGTGAGTTAAAAAAAGGATTCATCATCGGGCGAGTATTGGTGATGACTTCCGCATTTAAGACTAAAGGTTTAATGGTTAGCTTACCGCTTTTTTGCGGAAAGATCGCATATTTACGTTCAGTCACAGAATAAGCCACGCCCTTAACTTGGGTATTAAAATGATTGTCTTCACCTAAACGTTCAATGACGGCATCTGATAACTCGGGTTCATTAAGTTGCGCTTGAGAGATATCCACTTTGGTATACAGCCGTAAAGTATAAAATACTTGGGATTGAATATAGGGATTGAGAGGGGTCGCTTCAACATCAATGTATAGATCTTCATCCGTGCTGACATTTTTGTTACCGTTATCGGCCACTAAAACGGTGCCCGTTTGACTGTAATCTTTACCAAATTTTATCGCAGGGATAATTAGACTGCCGCGTTGTTTTGCCATAACGTTAACAAGCCATTGTATCGTTTTACTGGATTTACCATTAATCCATGACGAGTTAGTACTGCTGGTTTGGTTGAGTACAACAAAATCTTTTTCTAAAGGGCTAAAGTCTGGATCATCGTCAGGAGATTCATTTGCAGTGAAGATGATTTGAAAAGATTCATCAATACTGACGGGGTTACGATCAACAGAGGTTTGAATCGTAGCCGCAACAGCATATTCAGAGGCAGTAATTATTAAAAGCAACAAAATGAAAGCTGAAAAAAACCGCAGCGGCTGGACAGGTGTAGCGAAGGATTTGAGAGGTATCATTGTCATCATGTTAATCATTAGAATGTTTAAGCGTCTTTGTAAAAACGTGTTTGACACAGAATACGGACAAAAGTGCCGAAAATCAATGTGACTCAGGGGGACTTAAGACATTTAATTGACATGTGTCGATAAAAGCTTGATAAAAGTCTGGGTTTTGAATTGTAGCACCCTGTTGAGTGAGCGTTGCAGACGCAAATTCTTGTGCTCGGTTTAAGGTTAAATCTAAGGGCCAATCAGCGTTTAAACCCAGTAATAGAACCGCCGCAAACGCATCACCTGCCCCCACGGTATCTACAATAGTTACCTGGTGCGTGGGAGTCACTTCGATAAATTCACCGTACTGACTCAGCGCAGCGGCGCCTTTCTCGCCACGAGTCACGATTAATACCTCTAGCTCATAATCAGTTAAAAAAGCCTGCAGAGTGGCTTTAAAGCTTTTTTGAGGGGCGCTTAAGTGTATTAATTCATCTTCGTTCAACTTCACCCAGTGTGCTGATTTTAAATAGCTTTGCACTGTATTAAGTTCCCACCAAGGGGCTCTTAAATTAACATCAATAAAAACTTTACGCTGAGACTTTGCCAGCAGGGTATTAAGGGTGGTTGCCGAAACGGACTGTCTTAAGGCCAACGTGCCGTGGTAGATAATGTTATAGGGTGTGCTTAAGGCTAGATTGTCCACTTCAATAAAGTCATAAGCTTGCTCAGACAAAATTTCATAGTGTGGTTCGCCCGCTTTAAAACTAACGGCCACGGTTCCAGTAGGATGAATGGGGTCAATTTGTAACGCGTGAGTTGACAGACCCCAAGCGTGCATGGCTTGTTGAATGTCTGCTCCAGTGGCATCGTGACCTATTCGACTAATCAAGGTCGGAGCCAAACCAAAGGCTTGTAAATGCCAAGCTACATTAAAAGGCGCTCCCCCCAAGACCTGTTGGCCATCAGGAAATTGATCAATTAATACTTCACCAAAGATAGCAATGTTAGCGTGTGTGGGTGTTTCGGTCATCATAAGTCCATTTATAAAGGCGGTTGTTTGTCACCGGTGTGAGTGATCAAGACCAGGTCTCCTACACTTAATACCCCTGTTTGATTATGGAGAGCATTTTGCCCAAAGTAGACTTTATTGTGCCATTTTCGGGTGTTATTTAAGGCCGTTAAAGGCTCTTTATTGACTGCAGCGGTGTCTGGATCAACGGCGGGTACAGAACAACGTGAGCAGGGCTTGGGCAGTCTAAAATCGATCTCACCAATACGTATTTCTCGCCACGTATCTTCAGCATAACTGTCACAACCGGCAATCACAAGGTTGGGTCTAAAACGTGCCATGGTTAAAGGAAACGACATACTTTTATTTAAGGCCTTTAATGAATTTTCTGAAACGATTAAAAACGGAAAACCATCTGAAAAAGCGACTTGATCGGTACTATGACCGTAGTTAGGATCAACCGGTCGAACACGATTATCCGGTTGAAACACTAAGCGACACTTCGTTTCTAAGAATCGACTCAACCAGTCATCCGCTTCAAAAGAGACTAAGCTGGCGACGTCGGTAGATTCCCAAACGGTAGCATAGGCGAGTTGATTAACGGGCGGTTCTAAAGGAATGCGTAAATCATCACAACCGGGTGCCGATAAAATTAAATGGCTTTCCGTTAAGGTGGTTTTAATTAAAGCCATTTTAGGAAGTTTACGCTGACTTAAAAACGCATCATCCGTATCAATCAACATCCATTTTCGATCATATAACAGCCCTGTTTTAGTGACAGGCCAGTGGTTCACTGCAATGCCCGCTAACGATTTGACGGGATAAATAAGTATTTCGCTGAGCGTAAGAGTGGTCATCTCAAAAGGTGTCCTTAAGGGAATTGTTTAGGTTTTTTTAGGTCTAGATCCTGAAAACAATACAAAAAATTATGAATCCGTTAAAATTAAGTACTATTAACCTTTATTATCAACAACCGATGCGATTAACTCAATGGCCTTATCAAACATTTGTCATCCTTTTAGTCTTATTTCAGGTCGTTGCCCCTAAGAGTGCACAGGCCATCAGCAAGCAAGCCATTAATATCGCTTATTTAACGCAAGAACAACCGGCGCCAGTGGCCTCTTCTAATTTGGATCCCTTTATTAAAGATAAGGGGGTGAGTGGTGCCGAACTAGGTATTGATGATGATAATACCACTGGTGAGTTTACCGGACAGCTATTTAGTTTAAAAAAATTTATGGTGCCCTTGGATGGCAATGTCACTGACACCTTTAATAAAGAGATCAGTGGGCATTTTCAGTATGTTGTGGTTAATTTACCGGCCGCACAATTAACGACAGTGGCTGATTTACCGGCTGCCAAGGACCTATTACTCTTGGATATCGGTACCTCTGATGATGCTTTACGTAATGAGGCTTGTCGTAAAAATGTATTACATCTATTGCCCAGTCGCGCCATGCGTGCCGATGCCTTAGCGCAATATATGATGAAAAAGCGTTGGAACCAATGGTTTTTAGTGGTCGGTCCCAACCTAGAAGATCGTTTATATGCGGACGCAATTAAACGCGCGGCTAAACGCTTTGGGATGAAAATAGTGCTTGAAAAGACCTGGGAGCATACCTACGATGCTCGTCGCACGGTACAGTCTGATGTAGCCGTCTTTACTCAAACAGAGGACGCTTACGATGTACTGGTCGTCGCGGATGAGCAAGGTCAGTTCGGTGAGTATTTAGATTATCGCACTTGGATGCCAAGACCAGTGATCGGTACCCAAGGTTTAATTGCCACTTCTTGGCATAAAACCCATGAGCAATGGGGCGCCATACAAATACAACATCGCTTTTTAGCTAAAGCGGGGCGCTGGATGGAAGAGCAAGATGCTGGCGCTTATCTAGCTGTGCGCGCTGTCGGTGAAGCGGTAACTCGCACCCAAAAAAGTGACCTTAAGCCCGTAAAAGACTATCTATTAAGTGATGGCTTTAGCCTAAATGGCTACACCGGCACCCCCTTATCATTTAGAGCTTGGGATGGACAATTACGCCAGTCTATCTTATTGGCGGCCCCCCGTTCTTTAGTCGCAGTTGCCCCTATTGAAGGCTTTTTACATCCAAAATCGGAACTTGATACGCTCGGTTATGATCAACCAGAATCACAATGTCATTGGGATAAATAATTATGAAACATAAGGTATTAATCGGCGTTTTAACGGCGACGCTAGCAACGACTCTGCTAGGCCTTGCACGGGCTGAAACGGTCTTTGTGACGCTAGAAAAAGATAATGCCCTGGCGGTGGTTGATCCGGCGGCGGGCACTTTAGTTAAAACAGTGCCCATTGGACAGCGTCCTCGGGGTATTGCTCTTAGCCCTGATAATAAACAGTTGTATATTGCCACTAGCGATGAAAATACTATCAAAATTGTCGATGCCAACAGTTTTAAAATACTGGGTAAGCTTCCTTCAGGGGAAGATCCTGAAACTTTTGCGCTCAATCCAGCCGGTGATAAATTATATGTCTCAAATGAAGACGATAGCTTGGTGACCGTGATTGATATCGCAAAGAAAAAAGTGATCAAGAAAATTAAAGTAGGTGTTGAGCCAGAAGGCATTACCGTCAGTCCTGACAACAAATGGCTAATTAGTGTGTCTGAAACCACGAATATGGTGCATTGGATTAATACTAAAAATAATACCATTGAGGCCAATACCCTAGTAGATCCGAGGCCTAGAGCGGCCAGTTTTACCGCCGACAGTCAACAGTTGTGGGTGACTTCAGAAATGGCGGGTACGGTGATGATTTTAGACAGCCAAACTCAACAGGTCATTAAAACCATTAGCTTTGAGGTCTCGGGCATTACCAATGACAAGATTCAACCGGTCGGGGTGGTGATTGATAAAGACCGCAATAGAGCTTATGTCGCCTTAGGGCCGGCTAATCGGGTGGCGGTCATTAATGCTAAAACCTTTGAAGTCGAGAAAGTCTTATTAGTGGGACAGCGCGTGTGGAATTTAGCTTTTTCACCTGATCAAAAGCATTTATATACCACTAATGGCGTCAGTAACGATATTTCTTTGATTGACTTAGACACCCAAACGGTCACAAAATCGGTGGGTGTGGGCACTTATCCTTGGGGCGTTGCGATAAAACCATGAAGACACTACCTGCGTTAGCCATTGAGAACTTAAGTTTTTCTTATGGTGGTAAAAAAGCGTTAGATCAACTTAATTTTAGTATTAATGCGGGTGAATGTACCGTGCTCTTAGGCCCCAATGGGGCAGGTAAGAGTACGTTATTTTCGCTAATCACGCATTTATATGACAGTCATGAAGGTCGTATCCAGTTATGCGGCTTTGATATTAAGCAACAAACTCGCTTGGCCTTATCAAAACTGGGCGTGGTGTTTCAACAAACCACCTTGGATATGGATTTGTCAGTGTTACAGAATTTGTACTATCACACTGCCTTACATGGCTTAAGCCGTCAACAAGCCAATGTTCGGATTCAGCAAGAATTAGAGCGTTTAAATATGTATGAGCGCCGTTTTGAAAAGATTCGACAATTAAATGGGGGGCATCGCCGCCGTGTTGAAATTGCTCGAGCCCTGTTACATAAACCGTCCGTTTTACTTTTGGATGAGCCAACAGTGGGCTTAGATGTACCCAGTCGGTTAGCGATTGTGGAATATGTGCATCAGTTGGCGGAGGAAGAAAAATTAGCTGTGCTCTGGGCCAGTCATTTAATTGATGAAATTTATCCTGAAGATCATTTGATTGTCTTACACAAAGGTCAGATTAAAGCCAAAGGTACGGTGAATGATGTTTTAGATGCCAGTCAAAGCACACAGATTAAAGACGCTTTTTATAGCTTAACGCAAGGAGAACAGGCATGAATCTGATGCATTATTGGCGCGCGATGTGGGGCATTATTGGCCGAGAGTTATGGCGTTTTGTCACGCAACGTGAACGTTTTATCTCAGCATTGGTGAGACCTTTAGTTTGGTTATTTGTGTTCGCCGCCGGCTTTAGAGCCGCCTTAGGCTTAGCGATTACCCCGCCTTATGAAACCTATATTTTGTATGAAGTGTATATTACGCCCGGTTTAATAGGCATGATACAACTATTTAATGGGATGCAGAGTTCCTTATCGATGGTGTACGATCGAGAAATGGGCAGTATGCGTATTTTGATGGTGTGTCCGTTACCGCGCTGGTTTTTATTACTGAGTAAATTGTTAGCAGGCACTGGGGTGTCCATCTTACAAGTCTATGTGTTTTTAGGCATCTCTTGGTTTTATGATATTCATGCCCCTTGGCAAGGCTATCTATGGATTTTACCGGCCTTGGTATTGTCAGGTTTAATGTTGGGAGCGCTCGGTTTGTTGTTGTCCTCTTTTATTAAACAACTGGAAAACTTTGCTGGAGTGATGAATTTTGTCATTTTCCCGATGTTTTTTATGTCTACTGCCTTGTATCCTTTATGGAAGATGAAAGAGTCTAGCGCTTTCTTAAGCCAATTAGCTCAATATAATCCATTTTCTCAAGCGGTAGAAATGATCCGGTTTGCCTTATATGGGCAGTTTAATCAACAGGCTTGTCTTTATACCTTGGTCGCGTTTGTGGTATTTATGGCCGCGGCCATTGTGGGTTACAACCCCTCTAAAGGTATGATGGTGAAAAAAGGCGGAGGGTAATTTGCCAGATTCTACTCAAAAAGTGCATTAAGCACTTGAAAAGTTTTGTGATTATGGTAAGTTTAACGTTCTAGTAGGTATATATGTAATAATCTGTTTGTTTTTAGGTAAAAAAATAACTGGATTAACCGGTTGATCTATTGTTTGATAACAGTTTTAAATTAAGCGATGATCCATAAATATAATAATTAAGATTACACGACTATGAGGATGACAAATGAGTACTGAAGAGAATGTAAATCAAGAAGAAAGCGTACAACAAGAGACTGTTCCCGCTGCCGAACCCGTTGCAGCTGCGGCACCTAGTGCTGGTGGAAATGCCTTGAGTTCATTTTTAAGTTTAAAAGAGTCTAACCCTAAATTGTTTTTTGGTAGTGTGGGCGGAGTAGCTGCTCTACTGGTCTTAATTATAGCAATGGGTGGCGATGATGCTGCAAAACCAGCACTTAAAGGCCAAGCGCTTAAAGATTTGGCTATAGGTCAAAAATATTCCTTAAAAAGTGCTAATGCTTATGACGCCTCTGCTACTGTGCGTTTAGTTTCTACACCAGGCGCGATTGCCGCGTATGATGATACAGAAGAAGCGGATAGAAACGGTGCGTGTCAACATTTAGCACAAGGTACACCGGTTACTGTGCTTGAGTTTTCTGATGCTTATGGTAAAGCAAAGTCTTATTCTAAAGTAAGAATTGAAGAAGGTGATTGCAAAGGCAATGAAGGCTGGGCTTTATCCATTGATATTCAGTAAAAATAAAAAAATAGTTTGACAGCTTTCAAAAAATATATATAATAGACGAATAAATTCAGTGCGGGAATAGCTCAGTGGTAGAGCACAACCTTGCCAAGGTTGGGGTCGCGAGTTCGAATCTCGTTTCCCGCTCCAATATATATTTAAAGCCGCGAACTATCGCGGCTTTTTTATTTCTCCTATATGGCTGCGTAGCAAAACGGTTATGCAGTGGCCTGCAAAGCCATCTACGGCGGTTCGACTCCGCCCGCAG
>CAIPDT010000029.1 GCA_903863905.1 uncultured Methylococcaceae bacterium | reverse complement strand
TAAAAATAGCTTAATTTACATCAACTTGCCAATATATAGCTAACACCACCGCTTAACTCAACCAGTTAAGATAAACCATTAACTCTAGCAAACCACCGGCAAAGACCGCCGCCAACACATCATCTATCATAATGCCAAAACCGCCTTCAACGTGTTTATCTAGCCATTTAATCGGCCAAGGTTTAAAAATATCAAAGATCCGAAATAACACAAATCCCGCCAACATGGTTTGCCAACTTAACGGGACAAACCATAGTGTAATCAGATAGCCGGCCACTTCATCCCAGACGATACCCCCAAAATCATGTTCGCCTAGTTTATCGGCTGCCACACCACAGATCCAAATACCAATAACAGTGGAAAGCACCGTTAAGACACTATAAATTAATAAACTTTGCGTTTGCGCAAACAACCAATACACGGGAATTGCGGCTATGGTACCCAGGGTACCGGGGGCTTTTTTTGCCAAGCCTGAACCAAAACCAAAGGCTAAAAATAACACCGGATCGGTCATGATTTGCTGGGGTGTTAATTGTTTCTTACCGTAATGGGACTTAAGAAAAATGCTCATAACCTTTGCTACTAAAGGGTTGGATAATGCCTGACTTTTTAATACGTAAGCCAGGTTGTGATTCTATAACACCGATTTGTGTACAGGGAATAGTTAACGCGTTGACGTGTTCTGGCGGAATCGTAAAACACAATTCATAATCATCACCCGCGGTTAAGGGCATTGACCAATCACCGGTGTCTTGAATATAAGTGAGTACTTCGGTTGAGAGCGGTAAAGACACCCAGTCCACACAGGCCCCGACTTGACTGCGCTCTAAGATGTGCCCTAAATCACTGGCTAAGCCATCAGATAAATCAATACAGGCATTGGCGAGGCCTAATAAGGCTAAGCCGGCTTTGACTTGAGGTTCAGGTTGATTAAAATGCTGTAAAGCCTGCTCAGGCTGAGCACAGACATAGCCTTGGTTAATTTTTAAGCCCAGCCCTGCCTCACCTAAGGAACCGGTCAGATAAATTAAATCCCCAGGTTTTGCTTTAGAACGTAATAAAGCCTGTCCGGTAGGCACTAAGCCCATTGCCTGCACGGTTAAGGTTAACGGCCCTGAGGTGGTATCTCCGCCAATTAAATCGACTTGATATTTTTCTGCTAAAGCCAAAAAGCCTTTAGAAAAGGCGTGTAACCACGCTTCATTAACCTCAGGCAACGTTAAGGCTAAAGTAACCGAGACGGGTTTGGCACCCATACTGGCTAAATCACTTAGATTAACGGCCAATAATTTATGGCCTAAGGTTTTAGGATCAGCACCGGCAAAGAAATGCACATTCTCTACCATGGTGTCGGTAGTGACCGCCAGTTGATAACCGGCAGGAAAAGACAGCAAGGCACAATCATCACCAATCCCCATCTGGGTTGAACTATTCTGTACCGCTTGCTGGGTAAAGAAACGTTGAATCAGTGAAAACTCAGTAAGCGCCATGGCTGTCTCTTAAGGAAACGTATTAAACAAAAACCCGATTAATTCGGATTTTGTGCTCTACGTTTAACGCTCGCCGTAATTTCAACGCTGCGCTTTTGTTGAGCCACTTTATCTAAAATGCCATTCACATATTTGTGACTGCCATCAGCGCCAAAGTACTTTGCTAAGTTAATGCCTTCATTAAGAATAACGCGGTAAGGCATATCTAAACGATTAAGCAACTCATACACGCCTATTCTTAAAATAGCACGTTCCACTGGATCAATAGCATCCACAGGACGATCAACAAATTGTGTCAAGGCCTCATCAATCACGGCTAAATTTTTAGGGACGCCATGAAACAATTCCGTAAAATAACTTTTCTGTGCATCTTTCAAACGTTCTTCTTCTAGAAATTGACGATCAATTTCAACTAAACTCTGCCCTGTCATCTGCCATTGATACAATGCTTGCACAGCAGCTTTACGTGCATTGGTACGCGCTTGACTCATTAGGCTTCCAAATTATTAAATAAACTAACCATTTCAATGGCAGATAACGCCGCTTCAGCGCCTTTGTTACCGGCTTTTGTGCCTGCACGTTCAATGGCTTGCTCAATACTATCCACCGTTAAAACCCCAAAACTCACTGGAATGTTATATTGCAAAGAGACAGTGGCAATACCTTTAACACATTCGCCCGCGACATATTCAAAATGCGGGGTGCCGCCTCTAATCACGGCACCTAACGCAATGATGGCATCATATTTTTTGGTTGCCGCCACCCGTTGAACGACCATAGGTAGTTCAAAGGCACCCGGTGCTTTAACCAGATGAATATTAGCTTTATCGGCACCGTGACGAACCAACGCATCAATTGCACCGGCTTCTAACTGCTCAACAATAAAACTGTTAAAACGAGAGGCTACGATACAAAACTTACCGCCCTGAACTAATAAATTTCCTTCAAACGTGCTTATAGTTGACATATTATTTCTCTACTTAAAAATACTAACATTCTATTTTATAAAACCACACCGCGGTTAAACGATTATTTTTCAACGTGCTCAGAGACTTCCAGATCAAATCCAGACAGACCTATATACTTCTTATGAGTCCCTAATACTTTTAATTTATGAACCCCAAGATCTGCCAAGATCCGTGACCCTGTCCCTGTCATACGCCAGTCTGCTGCTTCTGCATTAGAACCTGACGTTATGACTCCATTGTCTTCTAACTGATAGCGATGAATTAATTCAGCCAGTGATTTATTATCTTCACTCTGCCGAATAACCACTAAAACGCCCCGCCCTTCCTGGGCAATTTTTTCCATAGCGACTCGAATAGACACGCTACATTCGTTACGTTTTGATGAAAATACATCATCTAATAAATTACGCGCATGCACACGTACCAAAACCGGCTCATCCCCTGACACATGCCCCATCACTAAGGCCAAGTGGACATTATTATCGTTTTTATCTTGGTAAGCGTACAAACGAAAATCACCAAAGTCAGTAGGAAACGCACATTCGCTAATCCGCTCTAGGGTGTTTTCATGCTGAATACGGTAATGAATTAAATCCGCAATAGTGCCCATCTTTAAATCATGCTCTTTAGCAAAGATTTCTAAATCGGGTCTTCTCGCCATTGTGCCATCTTCATTTAAGATTTCGACAATCACTGCCGAAGGATCAACACCCGCCAATTTAGCTAAATCACAACCCGCTTCAGTATGACCGGCTCTACGTAACACCCCACCTGGTTTAGCCATTAAGGGGAATATGTGTCCTGGTTGCACCAAATCATCCGCTTTAGCATCCGCCGCGACCGCACATTGAATAGTTCTAGCTCGATCAGCCGCAGATATACCGGTCGTTACACCCGTAGCCGCTTCAATAGAGACGGTGAAATTAGTGGAATGTGAGGTTTTATTTTCATTGACCATTAAAGGTAAACGTAATTGCTGACAACGCTCACTGGTTAAGGTTAAACAAATTAAACCACGGCCATAACGGGCCATAAAGTTAACATCTTCAGGGCGGGTAAACGCCGCCGCCATGACTAAGTCACCTTCATTTTCTCGGTCTTCATCATCCATAATGATAACCATTTTACCCTGACGCAAATCGTCAATAATCTCTTCAATTGTATTCATTAGCCAAAAAATCCACTCTTGTGCAATAACTCTTCTGTAATACCACTAGGACTTTTAGCGGCTGCCTCACCCTGCATTAAGCGTTCCATATATCTTGCCAACAAATCGACTTCAAGATTAACTGTTGTGCCCACTATCGCCTCACCCAAAGTAGTATCCTTTAAGGTATAAGGCACGATATTGACACTAAAAGTTGCTCCGTTCACGTCATTGACGGTCAGACTAATGCCATTAATACAAATAGACCCTTTCTCGGCAATATATTTTGCCAAATTATCGGGGGCCTTAAACGTAAACCGAATGGAACGTCCATCGGCTTTTTTTTCAATCACTTTACCAATACCATCTACATGACCACTGACAATATGTCCGCCCATGCGGGTAGCCGGTGTTAAAGCCAATTCTAAATTAACCGCTGTTCCCACCGTGGCGGTATTTAAAGTACTTCTAGACAGCGTCTCATTGGATACATCGGCGTAAAAAAATTGTGGGCCTAATTCGACTGCCGTTAAGCAAACCCCATTGACTGCGATACTATCCCCTAAGGCCACCCCACTTAAAGATAACTTACCCGTATCAATCTTTAAACGACAGTCACCCGCTCTACGTTCTATGGCGGCTATGTTACCCACCGCTAAAATAATACCTGTAAACATTTAACCCCTTATAACTTACGATGACAGTGTTAATCTTAAATCGAGACCCACTTGCCTTACTTCACGTAACTGCAAGGTCTTTTTATCCGCCATGGTTTGTAAGCTGGGTATTGAAAATAACCCTCGACTCTGATCACCCAGCACACAAGGCGCCATATAAACAATCCATTCATCCACACAGCCTTCAGTCAATAAAGCACCATTAAGAATAGCGCCCGCTTCAACTAAAACTTCATTCACCTGTTGTTGCCCTAAAAAGGTCATCACCGCACTTAAGTCTAAGCGTGTATTTTTAGCGGGCAACACAAACACTTCAAAACCAACTGCCTGTAAGGCCTCACGCTTTTGCGCATCATCAAGGCAGGTTAAAATCAACGTGCGTCCCGGTAAGGTTGCCATTTTTGCCGTTGTTGGCATCTGTAAAGCGGAATCTAAAATAACCCGTATCGGTTGATTCACGTCTTCAGACACTCGAGCATTTAAAGACGGATCATCCGCTAACACGGTATTAATACCGGTTAAAATAGCGGAGCTCTCGGCTCTTAAACGTTGCACATCGGCCCTCGCACAGTCAGAGGTAATCCATTGACTTTCACCGGAAGCTAAAGCGGTACGACCGTCTAAACTCATCGCTAACTTACTGCGCACAAAAGGGCGCTGGTGAATCATCCGTTTAATAAAGCCCCGATTTAAGGCTTGAGCATCGGCTTCTAAGAGGCCACAACACACTTCAATGCCCGCTGCCTTTAATTTTTGTAAACCCCGACCGGCTACCAATTCATTCGGATCTTGCATAGCCACCACCACACGAGCAACCTTCGCATTGATTAAAGCATCGGCACAAGGGGGAGTTTTACCCTGATGTGCGCACGGCTCTAAGGTGACATAAGCCGTCGCACCTTCAACACTGTGTGCTGGCTCAACAGATTTTAAGGCATTGAGTTCGGCATGTTCAAAACCGGCTTGTTTATGCCAACCTTCACCAATAATCAGACCCTGTTTAACTAAAACACAGCCCACACGCGGATTAGGGTCGGTGGTATAGCGACCTTTTCTTGCCAACTCAAGGGCACGTGCCATAAAAAAAGCATCTTGAGGATGAGTCATTGTTTATTTTGTAAACTGTTGATCATTTCAGTGAATTCACTCACATCTTGAAAGCTTCGGTACACCGAGGCAAAGCGGACAAAAGCCACATGATCTAAAAGACTCAGTTCTTTCATCACTTTTTCACCCAAGGCTTGCACCGGAATCTCACGTTCACCCGACTCCATCAGTTCACGTTTAATACGATTAATAGCCGCTTCAATGGCATCGCTTTCAACCGGTCTTTTTTCGAGTGCTTTCAACATACCCGAGCGCAATTTATGTTCTTCAAAAATCTCACGATTACCATCACGTTTAATGACACGAGGCATCATCAATTCAGCTACTTCAAACGTGGTAAAACGTTCTTTACAAGCGTTGCATTCACGACGACGACGCACTTGATCGCCTTCATTCACTAATCTAGAATCAAGGACTCGCGTTTCATGTGCCCCACAAAATGGACATCGCATCATTCAATCACTCTGTTATGCACCGAACAACTCGGTTTGAAAAGTTAAAACCGTGTATTTTATAACATTTCATAACCGCACCCGACTTTTATTTTAATAATCAGTTTAATTTAATCACTCGACCTTCAGCCGCCGATTGCAACGCCGCCACAATTAAGCGACAGTTTTCTCTCGCATCATCCAACGACAATAAAGGCGGTTTTTTATTTAAAACACAGTCACTAAAATGCTCAATTTCTAGTTTAAAATGATTATGCGGCAACAATTGTACTTGCTGTTTAAGACCCGCTTCAGTCCACCAGGAAATAACCGGCACATCCCCAGGCAATTGCCAAACGGTATGACATTTTATACCCCCTTGCGTGCCTATAATTTCATACTCACACCGTCTTGCGCGTTCAAAACTAAAATCGAACTGGGCAAATTTACCTGCGCCGTAATCAATGACACCACTGGTGGAGATATCAGCGCCACTTTCAACGTAATGCGCCATGGCAGAGATGGCGACCGGTGGTTCTGAGAAGAAATACCGAGCCGTATGAATCGCATAACAACCAATATCCCACATCGCACCGCCACCATTAGCCACACCTTCTACTAAACGATACTGACGAGCCGGTTTCATCATAAAAGAATAATGCGCCCGTACCGAACGCACCTCTCCAATAATCCCTGATTGAATTAATTCATGCACCCGGGTATGTTGCGGATGAAAACGATACATAAAGCCTTCCATGACGACCCGTTGCTGCTGCTCAGCCTCGGCTTTGATTTCATCAATGGCCTCGGTGGTTAAAGCCATCGGCTTCTCACACAAGACATGCTTGCCTTTTTTAAGGGCCCGCAGTACCCATTCGGCATGTTCATGATTCGCTAAAGGCACATAAACCGCCTGTACATTTTCATCGTCTAATAGCGCTTCTAAACTGTCATAGGTGGCTACGTTCTTTAATTGCGGTGCATATTGATCCAACGTTGCCGTCGCCGCTCCTGCCCGCCGACTTGCAATCGCCACCAATTCGGCATTATTAGCACCAACAATTGCCGGCATTAAGCGCTCATTAATTCGCGCCGCCCCTAATATGCCCCAACGTAATTTTGTTTTAGTCGACATCAGTGATAACCTCTTTAATCCAGCGTAACCTTTGATTTAGCATACAGTGCCGCGCCCACAATACCGGCTTGATTTAAAAATGCAGCCGGTTTAATAGTCGCCTCGGGTGTTAAATATTCTTTAAACTTATCAAAACTTTTACTAATTCCACCGCCAATAATAATTAAATCTGGCCAGAATAAAGCTTCCATCTCTGTTAAATATCGATTAATACGCTTACCCCAACGTTTCCAATTTAATTCTTTAAGTTTACGCACCGCATCAGAGGCAGAACTCTCGGCTTTTTTGCCATTCGGGAGCGTTAAATGCCCTAACTCAGTATTAGGTAATAAGCGACCTTCAGTAAAAATAGCCGTACCAATGCCCGTACCAACAGTCACTAATAACACGACACCTGATTGATCAACACCTTCACCAAAACGCATTTCAGCTAGACCGGCGGCATCGGCATCATTAAGACAAAAACAAGGACATCCTGTTCTTTCAGAAAATAAATGATCAATAGGCGTACCGATAAACTCAGATGATATATTTGAGGCTGTTTTACAGACCCCATGTAAAACAACCGCAGGAAAACCACAACCCACCACACCGGTCCAATTAAAATACCGTACCATCTCTGCCAGTACAGTCGCCACCGCCTCGGGTGTGGCCGGTTGAGGCGTCTCAATACGATGCCGCGATGTCATTAATACCCCATTTAAGGTATCAACCACAGCCGCTTTAATACCCGACCCACCAATATCTACTCCAAGAATCAACATACAATACCTTTTAAATTATTTAACTCTGTCATCTAAAAAAACAGCCTATGCCACTATATTTGATATTATAAAGACATTCTTATTAATCTATTTGGAAACAAAATGCCACGGCACTTTAAACCTGACTCCTTGAAGTCTGATCTTCTTATTCCTTATTTGCTACAAGGCTTACTTTTAATCACCGTTATTACCTTAGCGGTTTTGAGTGCTTGGTTTGGCGATCAACTTCAACAACCTGTGGTAGAACCTCAGCGTGTCCTAAGTAGGTCGTTATTATACGTGATTGCCATTGTAATATTTCCTATGACTAATTTAATTCGGTATGTTCAAAACCGCTTAAATGAAACCATGCCTCTAAGTGGTCAAGCTATTCAAAAATGCGCTAAGAATCGCTATTTATTAACCTGCCTAATCTCCATGCTACTTATCGTCAGTGTGGATTCTTTTGGTTTAATCATGTTTTATATGGGAGATAAGACCAATACACTGTATATATTCAGTGGCTTATCGGTGTTAGGGTTGGTGTTGTATCGACCTAAATTAAGCGAATACACCCGTCTTGTAGAAGCGCTTTCTGAACAAAAAACGCAGTAAGCCTGAACTCTTAACCCGTAGATTGTTAAGAGGTGGTTATAAAAAAGAAGAGATATCTTCAAGGAGATACCTCTTCTCATACTGTTAATTAATATTAATCAGCAACTTTTAATTTCTTACGTCTGTAGTTGTGACCATAGAAAATCTCGGTCACTTCACGGCGTAATTTTTCTTCAATTTCTGCTTTTTGAGTTTCATTCAAATTACTTTCTTTTTCAAATAAGTAATTTTCTAACTCCGTTTCCTTAAGCATCATCTTCGTATGAAAAATGTTTTCTTGATACACATTCACATCAATCATTTGATAGCTTTCTTGGGTATCCCTAGCAATATAATTTTGAATAGAGGTAATGTTATGATCAATGTAATGCTTTTTACCTGAAATATCACGGGTAAAACCACGTACCTTATAATCCATCGTCACGACATCAGACTCAAAACTATGAATCAAATAGTTAAGCGCTTTTAAAGGCGAAATACGCCCACACGTAGACACATCAATATCCGCACGAAACGTACTAATCCCATTATCAGGATGACTCTCTGGATAGGTATGAACCGTAATATGACTCTTATCTAAATGCGCCAACACGGTTTCAGGCAAAGGACCGGGGGATTGGCTATTCATACTAGGCGGTGGTGGCGCATCTCCTTCAGAGATAAGCATGGTCACACTCGCACCTTGAGGTTCATAATCCTGATGGGCAATATTAAGAATCTGCGCCCCTATAATCTCGGCAACATCTCTAAGAATCTGCGTCAATTTCTTGGCGTTATAAGCTTCATCAATATACTCAATATAAGCTTGTTGCTGCTCTGCGGGTGCATAGCAAATATCATATATATTAAAACTAAGTGACTTTGTTAAATTGTTAAAGCCATGTAATTGCAACTTATTCAAAACGGTTAAACCTCGATAACTTCAAAATCATGGGTAATTTCTACCCCTGCTTTACCTAGCATAATGGAAGCAGAACAATATTTGTCTGCCGACAACCTCACTGCCCTTTCAACAGTCGCTTCTTTTAAATCACGACCACTGACGACAAAATGCAAATGAATCTTGCTAAACACACTGGGCACCGCGTCAACACGTTCTGCAGTTATTTCTGCAACACAGTTAACGATATTATTTCTGCCCTTTTGTAAAATCTCTACTACGTCAAACGATGAACAGCCGCCTAAACCTAATAAGATCATTTCCATTGGCCGCGCACCCATGTTGCGTCCGCCATGATCTGGAGGGCCATCCATCACAACCGCGTGGCCACTGCCAGTTTCGCCGACAAACATCACACCGTCGACCCATTTGACTGTTGCTTGCATTTCTTTTCCTCATTTAAAATGACGCATAGATTACCATATAACTGCTTATATTCAGCACATTCAATATTAAATATTTATGACAAACTCATCAAAAGCTTATTAACACTGATTTTTAATTTTTATAATGGTCATTGACCACCCAACCACCTTGCCCTAAACATCAATCCACACATTAGGGTAAACCTAAATTATTCAACCCCTTCTCATCCAGTATCTTAATTAACTGCACTGTCATTTACCAAGTTATGGGTGTTGTGTGATAACGCTTAGTACACTCAGAAAATGAGATAGATAAATATCGAAAAAAAACGTAACTATTCAGCAAGGCCCAGCATTGCCATGAAATCACCCTAAAGGCTTAGAGAATAAACTCGGGTAATTTACCGTCAAACAACTAACAGAAAGTTTAGTCCTTGATGATGTTGATGACACTATATTCAAAATGAACGCACTTAGAATACTTGGCGTATGCTTTTCAATGGATGATTTTGGCACAGGTTATTCATCACTAGCCAGTCTTAGGAAACTACCACTGAATCAACTCAAAATTGACCAGACCTTTGTTCGAGACATTTTAACAGACCTAGATAGTGCTATTATTGTTGAGACCATCATTGCTATGGCAAACAAACTAAATATTGAGGTTATCGCTGAAGGTGTGGAAACAGAAGCCCAGCCTAAATTCTCTAATTTAGAAAGCGTTAAATTACCAACTTATCGAGTTAAAGTAACTAATAAAGGTGCAGAAGACACTGGTATTGTCCACAAGCCATCCACCACAACGGGCATCACTGCAGGCTCACCGTTTAAAGTCACACCTGACAAGATCACCGCACTTGCAGGGAGTGCATTGATGGGCAGAGTTATTTGAGCAACATCAGTATCATCACCACTCACAGGTCGCCATGCCACTATATGAGTAGCCACACCATTTTTATCTCCTAATACGTAGACATAAGCCGCACTGTCTTCACGTAATACCTTTAAAAAATACTGTGTTCCTACATTTTTAAGCAAGGCTTGAAAAGCACGAAAGGATTGTTTAGGTGCAAACCCCGTATTTAAAGATCCAGTCACACCACTACGACAATATAAGGTATCGCACTTTGCATCGTTGGCATAAAAAAACCACGTCAACCGATCTAAACCAAATCGAGATAGTATTAAAGCGCCTCTCACCCCATATAAAGCTTGCGCTCTTTCGCTGACACATTCAGTAGCATTACAGCTCTCACCGACTCCTAAGCTATCCCAACCCCATTCCGTCAAATAAACCGGCATAGTGGGTAAGTTAACATCTCTAAAACGTAAAAAATTACGCACTTCATTGAGACTCGAATCCGCATTTTCTGGGGGAACCGCGGTGCGTTTGCCATCGGCAGAGTAACTGTAACTGTAAGCATGGGTATTGAGCACATCGATATTAACCGCCTCAATCGGTGACAAACGAGCACCAATATAATTACCACTACTCGCATTAACCGCCTCTGGCTTAAAAGCCTGTAACGCGCCCGGCATGACTTTGATAGCAGGATCACCCATTTTAGCCCCTGCTGCCATACCTCCTAAGATTGTTTTATAAAAATTCGCTGGATAATCCCAAGGTTCATTTCCCACTTCTAAGGCACGCACTAAACCATTGCCATAAGAGGGCCCAAAATGCTGAGCAAACGCAAAGCCATAGTTGTAACCTGCCAGACTGGGATTATCCCAAACACTAATCGGAAAAACGCGATTGGTAAATTGTATACTCGTCTCAACTTGCAAGCCGGCCTTAACCCAAGCCGCATACTCTTTATCCCAATTAAGCCACCACTGTGCTTCAGTGCCTTTACCCGCTGACATAGCCGTGTAATCAGGAATATGATCGGGATCTTTTACATCCCAACTCATGCTGTGATAATTACGCGCATGACTAGCCACCTGTCGATATAACACGGCCCCATTAGGATTGCTATTACCCCACCCCCAAATACCGTTAATCCCCAATAATTCTGCAAAAGTATGTACGTTTTGTTTTGGTGTTGGGACTGCACCATAAGGACCGTTGGCATCATACGCCGCAATTTCCCACATATATACTTTGGCCCAATCACGTTCAACCACCGTATGACTCACTTTGATATAACGCGCCAACTGTTCTTGGAATCGGGTACTTTGATAAGATAAAGACGTCGGTATCAACGAAGCCACTTGGGTCCATTGTTGTCCATCAGTACTAATCGATAACGTGGTCGATGTTGCATCAGGCGACCAATGTTTCATCTGTATCCAACCGACATTAACAGGACTCCCTAAGTCTACTGTCACCGCCTCAAAACAAGGATCAGCCAAAGTAGAGAGTTCTGTTAAGGTGAATTTATCTTTAGAAGAAACTCGTAAGGAAACAATAGGATCAGATGGCGCTGCAAAACGTCGATATTGATAATTATCTGCTGTGGTTAACGTGCTGACTACTTTATTACCGTTAGCTGTTACGGCTTCAAACACAATGGGCTGATTACCAAAACCACGCACTCCTAATTGATACAAAGATCGAGTTTTAGGTAACGGAACATTAATCCAAGCCGTACCACTATTCAGAGGCACATAAGCACCGGTATATGGATTATTATCGGTTGCATCTTGCGTATTAGTGGATCCAGAACTGGTACAACGACCTGCCGCACACGCGCCTAAGATTTGATTTAACTCGGGTCTAGCAATGTACCCCGTTGGTAAACAGCCACCCGATTGCCAACTCGTATCCGTATTGCCATCTAATATCGAGGTTAAATTGGTCCCTGGTGAAGTCGCGGATAACGTAGCCCCTTGAGTCAAGGACGAAATTAAACCTGCATCAGGATTCCAATCTGCGTGAGCGCTGCTTAAACCAACAAGAGTTAATATACTCACAATTAGAGCATGCTTCCTGAGAAGATGGAACGGAGTGACTTGAATACGAATCATCGCAAATTGACCTAAATTAAAATAATATTTGCACAATTATTGCTCACTAATCTCATTCTTCAAAATTATTATTGTTATGCTGCCAGAAGCGCACTGTAAATATTCAGATAAATAGCATAATAGTCATACAATTATGAAATAATACACTTCATTTAATTAAGTATTTAAGCCCTGTATTGCCCCTATTTGATAATCTACATTAAACCGTGATCTCAAATAACTAATACCACACCATAGCGAAATAAACATGACCGCAACGTCAACAAAAAACCCAACAAAAAAATGCGCGGCTTTTTGTTTAGCCTTACGCTTTGATATAAACGAATTAGCGACCACCCTCTCTGAAACAACCTTAATTCGAATCATTAAAGGCGCTTTACTCATTGAAGATGATAACTCATGGTCAGTGGTTTTTGCCTACGGTGCCGTGGTTCATTGGAATGTAAATACTGAAGACCAAACCAAATTACACCAATTATTATTAGCTAACGCGGATCATCCCTTAACGGTCATCGAAGAAGATTTTTTTACGTTTAACCTTAACTGTCCAACTACTCGCATTATAGAAGATCATATTGAGATTGAATCCTCTGATCCTATTTTGATATTTGCTTTATCTCAAGGCATGGCACAATCGATCAAACTGGCATCGTTTGAAACAAACGCCATTACCACGATTAATAACACCAATTATATCCCTAGATCGTTAGCAGAAAATGGTCGGATTAAATTAAGCCGCAACAACATCGCTAAGATACGGGGACAATTATTCTTAACTAAAAGCGATATTATTTTAAATTACGATTTACTAGATACCCCCGACTTCTTCTGGGAGTATCCAGAATATGAAATCTTTTATACAATCACTGCCAAATATTTAGAAATTGCCCAACGCACTCAAGTGTTATCCAAAAAACTTGAAACCATCCATGAGCTCTTCGAAATGCTAGCTGATGAACAAAAACATCGCCACTCCACTATCTTAGAATGGATTATCATTTGGCTTATTACGCTTGAAATTGGGATGACCATCGCGGATAAGATATTTTAATGTTTTAACCTTCAATAATTAAGTGCTTAAAACACAAGTTAAAAACCCCAAAAGGTCTTAATAAAACCATTTACTGACTATAAATTAAATTGATCAATGCCTCAAATCATCGCACTGGGATGCCGAATCAACATTGAAAAGTGATCTTTGTTTTTATTAAGCCAACCACGAACCTCAATAACCTTACCGACATAAGACTTTAAGTCCGGAAATAGCGACACACTTTCTCGCTCAATACGCACTTCAAACTGCTCATTAAATACTAAAAAAATAAATTTATCTGATTCTCGAATGGATTGCACTTTGCCGACTAAACGAGTCCAACCAAAATGACCGGTATTAGTTAAGCGCTCAACAGGTATCACGGCATAAGACGCTGCTTTCCAAATACCCAACTGATGTTGTTCGGCGTATTGTTGAGCCGCGCTTAATTCTTGCACATACAATAGATTGGGTGGAAAAATACTCACCGCAGCTAAGCCGGCTTTAACTAAGGAGATATTAAGTACTTCATGATTTTCGGTGACTAAATAGGCTAAGGTTCTGCCATATTTATCGGTATTCTCCACATCAAATTCTAACCGTACCCGAGTGTTTTGCAGTTTTTGACTTAACCATGCTTTAGCCTCATAACCGCCCTCTTCTGCCGCTTTATTTCGATGTTGTATTTCGGGTGTATTAATGCCTAAGAACCGAATTTTTCGGCCATCTTCTAACTGGACCGTGTCACCATCATAAACAGTTTTAACCGTATATAAGGCGTCATTGGATTTAAGCGTGACCCGTTTTGCCTGCGGGTGGTAAGCATCTGAATAATGCGCACCCCCTGCACTATCCTGCCACTCATATACGTTTGACTCTGCACAAGCCGGCAGTGTTAAGGCTAAGAGCAAGCCTGTAATAAGCACTTTATAGTGACTCATTCTAAATAAAAACCCCTGCGTATGTGGCTGTAGCATTCAATTAACCTTTTATTTTAAGAGAGTCATTGCATCTATGTAGCATTAATGTATTATTTTAAGCATTCGCAAGGTGATTCAGTCATCTAGCGTTAAAAGCACTCTACACTACATTTTTCTTGGGACCTAATTCATGCACTACTTAAATGTCATCACGCGTCTTTTTATAAGTCTATTCTTGATCATATCCCTTAATGGCTGTGCCGGAGGAAAAACCTATGAAAGCACGGGAGAGTATCTTGATGACATGGCGATTACCTCAAAGGTAAAAACCACGATATTGGGCGATTCAAAACTTAATTATTTTCAGGTGAACGTCACGACCTATAGAGGCGTGGTACAACTGAGTGGTTTTGTTGATAATGCGTCGAGTTTAAAGCGTGCGACTGATTTAACAAAATCAATAAAAGGCGTGAGATCGGTTAATAATAGTTTGATTGTTAAATAACGGACTCAGGGCTTGTTAGATCTGTTTACTGACTAATAAGCCTAACCAAATCATCAATAAACAACCCAAACCATTGCCAACAAAGGTGCCTAGCATCAAGTTGGCATTGGCATCAAAGGTATAGTTATTTTCAACCAAAAATAATACTAAATACAAGCCTGATAAGGTTAAGTACACCCCCACCATAATTATCATCAAGGTGGCTTTATATTCTATCGACAGCGCCACTTTTTGCATTAATACCGTAACGACGATGCCAATAATAAAAGCCCCTATGGCATTGACGATCAATAGCGCATAAGGCACCACCCCACCACTCCAATTAAAGACCCCACCCGAATAATAAAACAAACTACGCCCAAACACTAAACCTATCCAAACCGCTAATAAACAGCCTAATACGCTGACCACTATATTTAAGCCCGCCCGGGTGATATTGCCTTGTTCTAATAAGTAAACGGTTTCTAAAGAAAAGGTCGAAAAAGTAGTAAAGGCGCCAATAAAGCCGACTAAGATGGCGGCTCTATATTCAAAGGCAATGGCAATCCGTTGCACGATTAAGGCTTCAGTTAATAAGCCAATTAAAAAGGACCCCACCACATTCACAGCTAAGGTGCCATACGGAAAACCGCGCCCTAACCATTGATACAAACCGGTGGACATTAAAAAACGGATAACCGCACCGCAGGCGCCGCCTAAAGCAATGGAGATTAATTGGTTCATGATTAAAACTTGATAAAATGTTCTCGGTAGTAACGTAACTCTTCAATTGATTCAATAATGTCATCTAAAGCCTGATGCTTAGATTCTTTATTAAAGCCATCTTTTACCTCGGGGGCCCAACGTGCGGCTAATTCTTTAACGGTTGAAACGTCAATGCTTCGATAATGGAAAAAGGCTTCTAAGTTGGGCATATAACGGTATAAGAAACGTCTATCTTGACCAATACTATTGCCACACATCGGTGAAGTATTTTTGGGCAACCAGTGCTCTAAAAATTCTAGAGTTAACCTCTCGGCTTCTTGATCATTAATAGTGGACGCTTTTACCCGCTCAATTAAGCCAGATTGTCCATGATGGGTTTGGTTCCATTCGTCCATGGCCGCTAAGGCTTCATCAGATTGATGCACGGCAAGCACAGGGCCTTCGGCAAGGATATTTAAGTTTTTGTCGGTGACTATGGTGGCTATTTCTATAATTAAATCACGATCGGGATCGAGTCCGGTCATTTCAAGATCGATCCAAATAAGATGTTGAGAATCCTGTGTCATTGATTGATTCCATTGTATTGTTAGTAGTGGTTAGTGTAGCATTGGCACAACTGTACGTCTAACCCTAAACTTAATGTACCTGACTGATGAATACCTTTACTAATTTATTCTTAATTGCTTTACTTATTTCTAACGCCGTCCACTTTTGGTTGGCTTTTCGCCATGGTCATTATGTGGCAGAACATCGCGCCGAAGTGCCAGCGGCCTTTAAAGCTAAAGTGCCTTTAGCGGCACATCAAAAAGCGGCGGATTATACCCAGGCTAAATTAGTTCTAGGCAATATTGACACCGTTATAAGCATCGTCGTGTTACTGCTAATGACTTTGGGTGGCGGTATTAATGAAGCCTTTGCCTTAAGTGCGGCAACAATCTCTGATCCTCTCTGGTCGGGCGTCGTGGCTTTGGCGGGGGTGTTTTTAGTCTTAACAGTCATCGAGATTCCAACGAGTTTGTATCAAACCTTTGTGCTTGAAGAAAAGTTTGGCTTTAACAAAAGCACCGCCGCTCAATTTGTAAAGGATCAATTACTCGCCTTGGTCTTAGGCGCCGTGATTGGTTTGCCGTTATTAGCGTTAATTTTATGGATTATGGATAACGTGGGTTCTACCTGGTGGTTGTGGGCTTGGGGCATTATGATGAGTTTCTCGTTATTAATGAGCTGGCTATACCCCACGGTGATTGCGCCGTTATTTAATAAATTTACCCCCATGGAAGACGGTTCTTTAAAACAACGTATCCAAGGATTATTAGTGCGTTGTGGCTTTAACAGTCAAGGCATCTTTATTATGGATGGTTCTAAACGATCCGGTCATGGTAATGCCTATTTTACGGGCTTGGGTAATAACAAACGTATCGTGTTTTTTGATAACTTAATTAACTCACTGGAAGAAGAGGAGTTGGAAGCGGTTTTAGCCCACGAACTGGGACATTTTAAATGTAAGCATGTGATTAAAATGATGGGTGCGACGGCGGTGATGAGTTTAATCAGCCTAGGTATTTTAGGTTGGTTAATTGATCAAGATTGGTTTTATACCGGTTTAGGCTTAGCGATTGAACAAAAGTCTCATGCGGCGGCATTATTATTGTTCATGTTGGTGTCTTCTAGCTTTACTTTTTTTATGCAACCCATCAGTGCCTATTTTCAACGTAAGTTTGAATTTGAAGCCGATGACTTTGCAGCTAAGAATGCGAAAGCCGGCATGTTGATTAGTGGCTTAGTGAAGCTATATGAAGAAAATGCCAATACCCTCACCCCTGATCCGCTGTATTCTGCGTTTCATTACAGTCATCCACCGGCGGCTATTCGTATCGCACATTTGGAATCTAAAGCCTAATGACTGAGTTACTAGAAGGACGGGTCATTGCCCACTTAGGTCAAGGCATCGCGGTTGAACACAACGATACCATTACTTTGTGTTCCACGTTAAGAAAACTGGATACCGTGGCGGTGGGTGATAACGTGTTATGGACCTTGGTGAGCCCTGACCAAGGCCGTATAGAAAGTATTTTACCTCGCCGTTCTGTCTTGTCCCGCCCTTCTAGAAACCGTAATATCAGGCCGGTTGCGGCTAATCTGGATACCGTGTTTGTAGTGTTTGCCGTAGAACCGCATTGTGATTTTTTATTGTTAGATCAATATTTAGCGGTGTGTGAAAACAATAATATTAATGCGGCACTGGTGTTAAATAAGACGGATTTATATCAATCAGACGCTATTGAACAAGAGTTGTTAACTTATCAATCGTTAGGGTATGACTTATATCGGGTCAGTGCGCATTCTTCTTCGGGTTTACAGGCGCTTAAAGACGCTTTAAAAGGCCAAGTGAGCATGTTGGCAGGGCAATCTGGCGTGGGCAAGTCTTCGTTAACCAACGCGATTATTCCTGATAAAGAATTAAAAACCAATACCATCTCTGCGACCACGAAGCATGGTCGGCATACCACAACGGCGGCAACGCTGTATCATTTAAATGAGGGGGGAGATTTAATTGATAGCCCTGGTGTGGCTATATTTGGCTTAGCGGGTTTAACAGAATATAGACTCGCCTATGGGTATCGGGAGTTTCAAGCCCCGTTAGAACAATGCCAGTTTAATAACTGCCGGCATTTACAAGATAAGGGTTGTGCAGTAAGAGCCGGCGTTGAAAACGGCGAAATATCCAATAGCCGTTATCAACGCTTCTTAAAGTTAAGAGAAAAAATGCCTTTAACCTAAGCGCTTAGAGTCTAAGTTCGCTTAAAGTCTAAGTCTTAGGTGCCGTGATAATAACCGCCCGTTGAACTGCTGGGTTTAGGAGTGGCGTTAGTGTTTACTTGTTTCTTTACAGCAGGCGCAGGTTTACTGGCAACACCTGCTTCTTTAACCTTTGCCTTTGCTTTACTGGCTACTACGGGCTCTGCTTTTTTAACGGCTGCCGATTTTTTAGTGGTTGCGGCACTGGTTTGAACTGATTTTTTGCTAGATGCTGCTTTAGGCGCTTTAGTCTTAGTGGCAGATTGTTTTACCACAGGCTTGATTTCAGGTGCGACATCTTGCAGTTCTTCTTGTTCAGGGGCTAAGCCTTCATACAATGCAACAGGTGTACCATCTAAATCTTTTATAGCTTGAGCCAACGCTACCTGATCAAAATCGGGTACTACACCGTTGTTGGCTTTCTCAATTAATGCTAAAGCCGCGGCATAACGCTGGTCTTGGGTTTTTTCTTCACCTTCAAGATCAGGGTGCGCTTCAATATACAAGGTATTGTTTAACCAGCCCACTTTAATCGGTTGTTTAACAATATAAACCGGCGTTCCAATTGGCACAGATTTATAAAGCGCTTCAATATCTTCAGGATACATACGCACACAGCCATGCGTAATTTGCATACCAATACCGAATATCTTATCAATATCCGTTCCATGAATACGATAATCACCCGGTAAATTTAAATACAAGGCATACGCACCTAAAGGATTATGAATGCCTGGCAGCACAGTCTCGGGCAAGAAATCACCGTTAGCCGCATGTTCACGACGAATTGATTCGGGTGGATGCCAAGCAGGATCTTTTACTTTTTTAGCAACCGTCGTTCTACCTAAGGGAGTTTGCCAATCTTGACGACCTACCCCATGTGAGTAAGATCGTACCGTACCCGGTTGATCCGCTGGATAATAATACATCCGGTACTCGGCAATATTTAACGTAATACCCACATGAGGGCTGTCAGGTAGGATACGACGATTAGGTAACCGCACCACAGTGCCTGTTTTAATCAACCAACGATCCAAACCTGTATTTAAAGTCACAATCTCAGTTTGTCCTATGTTAAAGCGTCGCGCGATATCTAATAAGGTTTGATCATGATCAGAGGTGATCGTCACGATATCAGTGGGAGAAATCGCCACCACGCGGTCACCTTTTGTTTGTGGCAAATTATAGGTGGTCGCGTAAGCATTGCTGGTGATGGTTAGCACACACAATGTACGGGTTAAAAAGGTACGAAGCTTCATTACGGTATTTTTCTCTGGAACAAATAAAAGAGTGGTTTACATTGAATCTAAAATGGCGCGTTTAACGGCATCCAAATTGGCTTCGATAGTGACTGGTTTTGCATCTGCACATTGTTGCATGGCTATTTCAGGATCTTTAATGCCGTTGCCGGTTAAGGTACAGACTATTTTGCTACCCTCAGGAATCTTACCGGTACTAAGGTCATAGAGCGCACCCGCTAAAGAAGCCGCTGAAGCCGGTTCACAAAAGATACCTTCAAATTGAGATAACATTTTTTGTGCAGCTAAGATTTGTTGGTCAGTAAACTTATCAAACCAACCGCCTGATTCTTGTTGCGCTGCAATGGCTAGATCCCATGATTGAGGATTACCAATACGAATTGCGGTTGCGACGGTTTCAGGATTTTCAATCGGATGTCCTGCGACAAACGGGGCGGCCCCTGCGGCTTGATAACCACACATAACAGGACGGTTTCCACACACGCGATCGGTGGCATATTCGTTATAACCTTTCCAATACGCTGAAATATTACCCGCATTTCCAACCGGTAAACAATGATAATCGGGTGCAAAGCCTAACTCGTCTACAATTTCGAAGGCGGCGGTTTTTTGGCCTTCTAATCTAAACGGATTAATAGAGTTAACGATAGAGACAGGCGCATGATTGGCTACTTCTTTAACCAATTCCATGCCTTGGTCAAAATTACCATTAATTTGGATAATAGTGGCGTTATACATTAAGGTTTGCGCTAACTTACCGAGGGCAATTTTACCGTCGGGTATTAAAACGAACGCTTTAATACCGGCACGCGCTGCATAAGCGGCGGCTGAAGCAGAGGTATTACCTGTAGAGGCACAGATAATCGCTTGACTGCCTGCTTCAACGGCTTTAGTCACCGCCATGGTCATACCGCGATCTTTAAAAGAACCGGTTGGATTTAGACCTTCAAATTTGACATAGATTTCGACATCTTTGCCGATCATTCTAGGAATGTTTTGCAATTGAATCAGGGGCGTAGCACCTTCAGCTAAGCTGATAATACGGGTGCTTGCACTGACAGGTAAACGATCTCTGTAACGCTCAATTAATCCAGTGTAATGTTTTTGCATAATGATATTATTTAATTATCCTAACGTTTCTAAACGGATACGGTTGACTTGACCCGTCACCGTCTTTAAAGCTTCGATTTTTGCAATCGCTGCGTTCATTTCTTTTTCTAAGGTGACTTGCGTCAACAATATAATGGGTATGGCGGTTTCATCGCGTAAGGGTTCTTTTTGGATGATGGCGTCAATACTAATGTTATGATCTGCTAAGATACGCGTTACATCGGCTAAGACGCCTGGTTTATCTTCGGCATTAAGACGCAAGTAATAAGCGGTTTTAAAGCTTTCAGAACTTAACACCGGAATATCGTCTAAAGCATCCGCTTGAAACGCTAAATGCGGCACCCGATTTTCTGGGTCACTGGTTAACGCTCTGACCACATCAATCACATCTGCCACGACCGCTGACGCGGTGGGTTCTGCCCCTGCCCCTGCCCCATAATACAAGGTGGCACCGACGGCATCCCCTTTCACTAAGACGGCATTCATGACGCCATTCACATTGGCAATCAAGCGACGTTCAGGAATTAAAGTAGGATGTACTCTAAGTTCGATACCTTCGGTGGTTTTTCTAGCAATGCCTAAATGCTTAATACGATAGCCTAATTGTTCGGCATATTCCACGTCTAAACGGGTAATTTGGGTAATGCCTTCGGTGTAGACTTTGTCAAACTGCAACGGAATCCCAAACGCGATGGATGCCAAAATGGTTAATTTATGGCCGGCATCAATGCCTTCAACATCAAAAGTAGGATCGGCTTCTGCGTAACCCAACGCTTGCGCTTCCGCTAACACATCATAAAAGTCTCGACCTTTATCACGCATCTCAGTCAAAATAAAATTACCGGTGCCGTTAATAATACCGGCTAACCATTCTATTTGATTACCACTTAAGCCTTCACGAATCGCTTTAATAATCGGAATACCGCCGGCTACGGCCGCTTCAAACGCGACAATTAAACCTTTCTCACTGGCTTTGGCAAAGATTTCATTGCCGTGTAAAGCAATCAGTGATTTATTAGCCGTGACGACGTGCTTACCATTTTCAAGCGCTTTTAAGACCCACTCTTTAACGATGCCTGCACCGCCAATTAATTCGAGAACAATTTCGATCTCTGGATCATTGATGATATCCATGGGATCAGTACTTAAAATAATGCCTTGGGTATCACATATTCTGGCTTTGCTTAAATCTTTGGCAGAGGCGCGAGTAATAATAATTTCTCTACCTGCACGTCGAGCTATTTCTGCTGCATTACGCTTTAACACATTGACAGCACCACCACCGACGGTACCCAATCCTAATACACCTACTTTTACCGGTTTCAAATTAAGCTCCAGTTACAAAATTGTTCACATTCCACAGGGACTAGCAGTGTCAGGCTTTAAATAACACCATCTTTTTTCATCATTAAACGAATGCCTCTGACAGCTTGGCGAGTTCTATGTTCATTTTCAATTAAACCAAAACGCACATGATCGTCACCATAATTACCAAAACCAACACCGGGTGCCACAGCGACTTTAGCGTCAATTAATAATTTTTTTGAAAACTCAAGTGACCCCATATCTTTATAAGCATCAGGAATCTTGGCCCAAACAAACATAGTTGCTTTTGGTTTCTCTACGGGCCAACCCACTGAGTTTAAACCGTCACATAAAACATCACGTCTTTTTCTGTACATGTCGGCAATTTCTGCCACGCATTCTTGTGGGCCTTCTAAGGCGGCAATTGCTGCAATTTGAATCGGTGCAAAGGTGCCATAATCAAGGTAAGATTTAATTCTAGCCAAAGCTGAAACCAATTCTTTATTGCCACACATAAAGCCCACACGCCAGCCCGGCATGTTGTAACTTTTAGACATGGAGAAAAACTCAACCGCAATATCTTTGGCGCCTTCTACTTGTAAGATAGACGGGGCGACATAACCGTCGAATACGATATCTGCATAAGCAATATCTTGTACCACCCAAATATTATGTTCTTTAGCGACTGCGATAATTTTCTCAAAGAAATCCAATTCAACACATTGAGTGGTTGGATTACCTGGAAAATTAAGGATTAACATCTTAGGTTTTGGCCAAGAATCGACAATCGCTTTTTGCAATTCTTCAAAAAAGTCACCACCCGGAATCATCGGAACATGACGTAAATCAGCACCCGCTATCACCACACCATACGGATGAATGGGATACGCAGGGTTAGGTACTAAAACCACATCACCGGGGCCTAAAGTCGCTAAAGCTAAATGCGCTAAGCCTTCTTTTGAACCAATGGTTACAATCGCTTCTGTTTCTGGATCAAGATCAACATCAAATCGGGTTTTATACCAGTTACAGATAGCTTTTCTTAAGCGTGGAATACCTTTTGATACGGAATACCGATGCGTATCAGGGCGATTAACCGCTTCAATTAATTTATCAACGATATGTTGAGGCGTGGGTTGATCCGGATTACCCATACCAAAATCAATAATATCTTCTCCGGCCGCTCTCGCTTTGGCCTTTAATTCGTTAACAATATTAAAAACATAAGGGGGTAAACGGCTTATTCTATGAAATTCTTGCATTACGCGCTCTTCTGCAACCTAAGTATGAGTGAGGTAAAAACGTAACTTCTTAAGCACTCAGCTTTAAAGAAGTTACAAAAAAACTGCTTAAATTACTGGTGTTAACGCCGTCTGTCAAATAATAAAGACATCAATTGATCAACACGGGCTAAGTCTTCAGGTGTATCGACACCTGCGGGCGGGGTTTTAGCCACTACCTTGACTATAATGGCTTCACCTTGCCACAATATTCTTAATTGCTCTAAGGCTTCAATAGACTCAAGAGTTGAAGACTCCCAAGAACAATAACGTTTTAAAAAATCGACCCTATAAGCATACATGCCAATATGTCTTAAGTACGCTTGTTTCCCAGAAGGGTTTTTATCAGGCGTGCTAAAAGCATCCCGTTCCCAAGGAATGGGGGCTCGACTAAAATACAAGGCGTAGCCGGCTTTATTCAAGACCACTTTAACGGCATTGGGATTAAAGATTTCTTGATGGTCTTCAATGTTGGCCGCTAAAGTCGCAATGCCCGCGTGTTGTTGACTGGCCAAGATTTGAGCCACGTCATAAACATACTCAGGTGGTATTAAAGGTTCATCCCCTTGCAGATTGACGATAATTTGATCATCATCCCAACCACACTGTTCAGCGACTTCGGCTAAACGTTCGGTACCACTTTGATGATCAGTTCGTGTCATCACGGCTTTAATGCCCAGCGCTGAAACCGTTTGATAAATCTCGTTATTATCGGTCGCGACAATGACTTCTTCTGCACCGGCTTCTTGTGCACGTTCGCAGACATGCACAATCATCGGTTTACCCGCTATGTTTAATAAGGGCTTACCTGGTAAACGTGTTGAAGCATAACGGGCAGGGATGACGACTTTAAAAGGGACGCTCATTTGTATAAAGCGGCTCTTTCTTCGTCACTAATCACCCGGGCTTCGTCTTCTAACATCACAGGAATATCATCTCGAATAGGAAAAGCCAGACGATCTGCTCGGCATATCAATTCTTCCGTGGTCTTATCATAATGCAAAGGACTTTTGCATAAAGGACAAGCTAAAATATCGAACAGTTTTTTATCTATCATGCTTTTCTCTTAAGTAAATTTAATAAGTGTTCTGCAAAACGCGGTTCTGGACACGCTTTAATGGGCAAATACCAATGCTGTGTTTGTACAAAATTGGTACATTTTACGGCATCTTTCTCTGTCATCAATACCGGAATATTACTTTTGTGCTTAATATCTCGCGCTTGATATTGATAATGATCAGGAAAACTCTGGGTCGTACACGCTAACCCAGCACCCTCTAAGTGCTTAAAAAAGCGTTCAGGATTGCCGATTCCGGCTAAGGCGTGACAAGGTATACCCTTGAAATCTGCCAACGCTTTTTGTTCTCCCGTGACGGCGTTAATTAACACATCACCTTGCATCGCCATCGAAAACTCATCATCTTCGGTGCTGTCGCCGTTAACAATGACTAAATCAACGGTTTTTAAACGTTCTATGGGCTCACGTAACGGACCCGCAGGTAAACAATAACCGTTACCAAAGCGTCTATCACCATCTATAACGGCAATTTCTAAGGTTCTATTTAACGCGTAATGTTGTAAACCATCATCCGATAAAACAACATCACAGGTATTATTTTCAAGCAATAAACGCGCTGATTCTACTCGTGAAGGACCGACGACGACAGGACACCCTGCCCACTTAGCCATTAAGACCGCTTCATCCCCGACTAATTTAGGATCACTGGAACTATTAACCGCTTGTGGCCACGTTTCAGCTTGACCACCATAACCTCGACTAATAATGCCGGGTTGATAGCCGGCACTTTTTAAAAACCCCGCCATCCAAATGATTAACGGTGTTTTACCGGTTCCACCTACAGTAATATTACCGACCACAATAACAGGTACCGGTAACGTATGAACCTTTAACACGCCGATTTTATATAAAAACTTTCTGAATTTAACGGCGTCACTAAACAAAAAGCCTAAAGGCATTAACCAGACCCCAATAAAAGGATCTTTATACCAAACATCAACGAGCCATCTTGACAGCGTTTTTTTCATGGTTTAACTTTTATTGGTTGAGCTGCAAAGGTAATGTGCGTAAAACCGGCTTGTCCTGCAACCTCTAAGGCACTAATCACAAATTGATGGGGGGTTTTAGCATCGGCATTAATCACAAAGGGGAGTTCCTTATTTTGCGTGGAGCGACTTAATAACATCTGTTTTAAGGTATCTATTGATAAATTAACCAAGGCCTGTTTTGACCCCTCATCATTACTTAAAGAATAAACACCGTCCTTATCAATACGTAAGGTGATTATTTGCATGTTTTTCTCTGTCGTGAGACCTTTAGCGTCTGGCAAGGTAATCTTAATTCCGCTATGTCGATTAAAAGTCGTTGAGACCATAAAAAAAAGTAACAATACAAACAAGACATCGATCATGGATATTAAAGTGATATCTACCCTTTCTCTTTTTTTATGTCTAAAGTTCATTACAGGGCCTCTCGGTCTCCATGCAGAATATCAATTAGTCTCAAGGCTTCATACTCCATATCGACCACATAGCCATCGACTAAACCTTCAAAATAACGATGAAAAATCAAACTAGGAATACCTACCGTTAAACCGGCTGCCGTGGTAACTAAAGCCACTGAAATACCACCCGCCAAAGCCGCAGGATCGCCAGAGCCATGTTCCATCAAGGAAGAAAAAATATCTATCATACCAAAGACAGTGCCTAATAATCCTAATAAAGGCCCAATAGCGGCAATGGTTCCTAAGGTATTTAAGTAGCGTTCTAAATCGTGAACCACTTTACGGCCTGATTCTTCGATACATTCTTTCATGACATCTCGTCCTAAGTGTCTATTGGCAATGCCGGCTGCTAATATACTACCTAACGGCGAGCTAAATCTCAATTCTTGTAAAACGTGGTCATTAAGTTTATCTTGTCGATATAGTTTCCAAAGGTGCGGCACTAAGTCAGCAGGGATAATCTTTTTTCGTTGTAAAGACCAAAATCGTTCACCAACAATGGCCATTGCACTAATGGAGCAAAGAATGATGGGTAGCATCATCCACCCACCACTTTTAATTATTTCAAACACAGCACATCCTAACCAAAATAAATTTTGGGGTATTTTATCCTATTGAATAAACCTTTTGAGTATTTTTCCTACCGACCCAACGATAACAAATAAACCAAGCCAAGATACATAATAAGGCGGCTATTGAATACACAAAGCGCCCACCTAACGATTCCCAGTAATAACCGCTGTACAGACTACCAAAAATACCGCCAATACCAAAACTAAGGCTGGCATACAGAGCTTGACCCTTACCTTGATGTTCTGCACCAAAATATAAATGAACTAGATGAATAGCGGCCACATGCACACCACCAAAAGTCGCAGCATGTAATAATTGCGCGAGTGTCATTAATACGAGCGTTTCTGGGAACCAGGCAATGACAAACCAACGCATAGCGGATAACAACAAACTAACCAATAAAATATTTCTTAACGATACATTTTTTAAAAGCTGTGACATATAAATGAACAAGACAATTTCACAAACCACCCCTAAAGACCATAATAAACCCGTTACTGTGGCTGAATAATGATTCGATTTTAAATACAGAGAATAAAAAACATAATAGGGTGAGTGCGCCATTTGAACTAAAATATTAACCACAAAAAAGGCAATCACTTCAGGCTTTTTTAAAATTTGCCCCAAGCCAACTGAACACACATTAGAAGAGCTTATGTTAGCTTCAGGGGTTAATAAGGTCACCAGCCAACTTAACCCGAGTAAGCCAATGACGACCCAAGGTAAAAAATTCACGGGTTCAGTATCTAATAAACGACCCGTACTTAAGACGGTGATAATAAACCCCACCGATCCCCAAAGCCGAATTTGACTGTAGCGATAAGCGTGTTCTTTTAAATGAAACAAGGTAACTGCCTCAAATTGAGGCAATACCGCATTCCAAAAAAAACTAAACACCAGCGTGACAACTGCAAACCCTAGATAATGCTCAGTGATTAAAAACCCAGCAAAAACCAGCGCCGCAAACAAGGAAGCCAACCGAATAAGGCGAAGACTCTTGCCAGTATGATCCGCAATCCACCCCCAAATATTGGGGGCTACAATTTTGGTACTGATTAATAAAGCCGATAACTCGCCTATTTGAATGGCATTAAAGCCACTGTCTTTTAAATACAAACTCCAATAGGGTAGCAATCCACCGACGGTTGCAAAGTAAAAAAAATAAAAACCCGAGAGTCGCCAATAAGGAATAGCCATCAAGTTAACTTATAAAAGGTAACCCAGAGTCTACACCCAAGTTTTGGGCTCTATGGCGTAATAAATGATCCATTAAAACAATCGCCATCATCGCTTCCGCAATCGGCGTCGCTCGAATGCCCACACAAGGATCATGGCGACCTTCTGTCACGACGTCAATGGCTTCACCGTGTACGTTAATACTTTTACCCGGTAAACGTAAACTGGCAGTTGGCTTTAAAGCAATACTGGCCGTGACAACTTGACCACTTGAAATACCGCCTAAGATACCCCCTGCGTGATTACTTAAGAATCCAGTCGGCGTTATTTCGTCTCTAAACTGGGTTCCTTTAGTGTCCACACAGGCAAAACCGTCACCAATTTCAACACCCTTGACGGCATTAATACTCATTAAAGCATGTGCGAGATCTGCATCAAGACGATCAAATATAGGTTCTCCTAAGCCCGGCGGCACATTGGTGGCGACAACTTCGATTCGTGCCCCAATAGATTCGCCTTCTTTACGTAAGGCATCCATGTAAGCTTCCATTTCAGGAACCTTATCGATATCAGGACAGAAAAAAGGATTGCTATCAATGATGGACCAATCTATTTTTTCGATTTTAATCGGACCTAATTGTGACAAATAACCGCGAATCTCAATACCACAGGTTTCTTTAAGATATTTTTTAGCAATACCTCCAGCCGCCACTCGCATCGCTGTTTCACGTGCAGAAGAACGTCCACCACCTCGATAATCTCTAAAACCATACTTTTGTTGATACGTATAGTCTGCGTGTCCAGGTCTAAAAGTCTCTGAGATTTTTGAATAATCTTTTGAGCGCTGATCGGTATTTTCAATTAACAAACTAATTGGAGTTCCGGTGGTTTTACCTTCAAAAACACCTGACAAAATTTTAACTTCATCTGCTTCACGACGTTGCGTGGTGTGTCTTGAGGTACCGGGTTTTCTACGATCCAAATCTTCTTGTAAATCAGCTTCTGTTAAACTCATTCCTGGAGGACAGCCATCAACAATACAACCAATAGCAGGCCCATGGCTTTCGCCAAAAGAAGTGACAGCAAACAGTTTTCCTATGGTATTTCCAGACATATTAATTTAAAGCCGCTATAAATAATTCGTGATAATGATCAACTTGTTCAGCAGTGAGTAAAAATACCCCATCCCCTCCCCGTTCAAAACTTAACCAATAAAAAGGCACATCAGGGAAAGTATCTTGTAATGTTTCAGCACTACTCCCCACTTCAACCACCAAGATACCGTGTTCGGCTAAATAATCATTCGCTTCAACTAAAATACGAATCACTAAATCTAAACCACTATCACCGCCTTTAAAGCCCATATCGGGTTCAGCACGAAACTCTGGAGCTAATTGCTCCCATTCTGCTTGTGCCACATACGGCGGATTACTGACGATAATGTCATAAGGATGGGGTTGTAGTTCTTTAAACAAGTCTGATTGATAGAGGGTTAACGTCTCTTCGAGTTGATGTTTTTCAACATTCATTTCCGCAACGGCTAAGGCATCGGGTGATAAATCAACCGCATCGACCCAGGCATGTTGAAACGCATAGGCACAGGCAATAGCTATACAACCACTACCGGTGCACAGATCTAAAATCCGAGTGACATTTTCTTCTTCTACCCAAGGTGAAAAGCGTTGTTCAATTAATTCCGCAATCGGTGATCTAGGCACTAAAACTCTGGAATCCACATAAAAGGATAATCCGGCAAAAATCGCTTCATGAGTGATGTAAGCAGCGGGGATTCTGTCATTAATACGCTTATTGATGACGTCAACAATAGCTTGACGCTCACTTAAGATTAAAACAGTATCAAAATACGTTTCAGATAAGTTATAGGGTTGATAAACGGTATGTAAAACAAGTGCTGCCGCTTCATCCAGCGCAGTGACTGTGCCATGGCCAAAACTTACTTGAGCCTGACTTAAACGACTTGAAGCCCAGCGGATGTAATCACGTAAAGTGGATAAGGTTGATAAAACTTCAGGAACAGGTGTTTGCATTATTTTAAATATAGCTTGGGAAAAATTATCCGATGATTTTAAACTAAATGCGCTTTGAGGTGGTAAATTTCGCCATAAAAAACGGCGAATTAAATCCGCCGTTTAATAAGATTAACTACCGTACTTAACTTAAAATTACTTATCTATTTTTAGCGCTAAGAACGCAGGACTGCCTCGACGTTGAACTAAAACAGGTATAGATTTGCCGGCTATGGCATTCTTAAGACTGTTTTCGAACGTTGCCACATCATTGATTTGATCATTACCTAATCGTAAGATTACATCACCGGGTTGAATGCCTGCTGTTTTAGCGACACCTTTAGTCACGTCTTGAACTAAAACACCGCCTTTAGGTACTTGAAAGGCTTCTCTTTCTTCAGCCGTTAGATCGGTCACAATCACCCCAATTCTATTAGTGGGCTTAGCTTTCTCTGTTTTATTACCCACTTCTTTATCCGCTTGATCAGGTAATAAACCAATTTCAAAACCAATTAATTTCTCGGCACCTTGACGAAGAACTTTTAAAGTGGCTTTATCATGAATAGGCGTCATACCTACCATCGGTGGTAAATCACCCGATTTATCAATTGATTGACCATTAAAATCAATGATAATATCGCCAATTTGTAGCTCAGTTTTTTCAGCTGGACTCCCTGGAATAATTCTTGATACTAAAGCCCCTTGAGGTTTTTTCATGCCAAATGATTCCGCAAGTTCACGCGTAACATCTTGAATTTGTACGCCTAACCAACCATGGGCCGCTTTACCATTCGCTTTAATTTGATTAACAATATTCATCACCACATCCATGGGTATAGAAAATGATAAGCCCATAAAGCCGCCAGTACGGCTGTATATTTGCGAGTTAATACCTACGACTTGGCCTTCCATGTTAAACAAGGGCCCACCTGAATTGCCGGGATTAATCGCTACGTCAGTTTGAATAAAAGGCACATAATTACCACCCGGTAAACTACGACCTTTTGCACTCACAATACCCGCTGTCACTGATTGCTCAAAACCAAAAGGTGAGCCAATTGCCAGTACCCATTCACCTACTTTTAACTTATTAGGATCACCAATAGTGACAGCGGGCAAATCTGTGGCTTCAACTTTGATAACAGCAACATCAGTTCGAGCATCTGAACCAATTAATTTAGCGACTAATTCACGGCGATCAGAAAACTTAACGATAATCTCATCGGCATCTTTAACAACGTGATGATTGGTTAAGATATAACCGTCTTTAGAGATGATAAAACCAGAACCCAATGATTGGGTATCTCCACCGTTGCCACCTCCTTCAGGGTTATTATAAAAGTGTTTAAATAACTCTTCCATTTCTGGCGGCATACCTTCTGGCATTTGCGGTATCTGCTTCTGAGGATCAACCACTTCAGGCTTGGCTTTTTGAACGGTACTGATGTTAACCACAGCCACCCCATTGACTTTTACCATTTCGGTAAAGTCGGGTAATTGTGCCATGACATTCTGACTAACAATAAAAATTAAAAAAACAAACCAACCCAGCTTTTTAAGCATATAAACCTCATTCCCTAACAGTTAGAAAAACAATCACTTAATAAAATACAAAAACTTAACTTCAAACAGGATACTTATTTTTGACTATAAGAACTCAAGCGTGCATAAGGCTGATAGCCCATCGCACTGTTTAACTCTACAGTACCTTTGTGTACTTGAAGATAATCACTAATTTGTTTATTTAAAGGATACTCTGCCACTTTAAGAACGGATACTGGTTCAAAAGCCTTAGCCGCAACCTTCTCGGATGCTTGCGTTAATAAAGGGCTTGCAGGGATGTTCGCGACCTGCAGATTCGCATTAAATTTAGGCAACTGTTTTTGATCAGTCACACTATGTCCGGTCATAATGGCCACAATAAAAAGAGACGCGGCAACCGCTACCACGCGGTAATCAGAAGACTGAGCTTTTTTAAACTTAACATTAGGTAACAAATAACTGGGCTCCTCTTTAATCTGCGCACTAATATTTTTTACAAAATCAGCATTCAGTGGTAATAGTTGCTCATTTTTTATAACCGAACTCATCGCTTGATAACGGTTTAATGTGGCACTCATATCAGGATTGGCGCGCATTTTTTTTAAAAGATGTAAGGCCTCTACCTTATTCAACTCATCATCCATAAATTGAGATATTTTTTGATTTAAATCTTCAGGCATCAAAATCACCATGCTCAAGCAAAGGGTTTAATTTACTATCAATCGCATCACGTGCTCTAAAAATACGTGACCGAATGGTACCAACAGGACAATCCATCGCTTCTGCAATTTCCTCATAACTCATCCCTTCAAATTCACGTAAAATAATTGCTGTACGCATATCTTCAGGTAAGTTATCAATAACAGCTTTAATTGTATCGATTATTTCCTCATTTAATAACTGCCGCTCAGGAGTCTCTATATTTCTCAATTGTTGAGCTTGCTCAAGGACTTCAGCATCTTGAATATCAACGTGTGAATTAGAATTTCTTCTCGCACGTGATAACAAATAATTCTTCGCGGTATTGATCGCAATTTTATACAGCCAAGTATAAAACGCAGCCTCCCCCCTAAAATTCCCTAAGGCTCTATAAGCTTTAATAAAAACTTCCTGAGCCACATCTTGTGCCTCACTGGGATCTTTTACATACCCATTGACTAATTGAATAATTTTATGTTGGTATTTAATGACTAAAAAATCAAAGGCGACCTTATCCCCCCTTTGTACTTTTGCAACCAATTCCTCATCTAACTGTTCACTATAATTATTATGTCGGCTCACTGCTTCTCTGCATTGTTTGAATGGACAAATAGAAATTTAAAAAGTTCTATACTACACAAAAATTGTGTTCTCGCTCTAAAAAGCGTTATTATCCCTAAACATTAATCACTAAGCCACAACCTTACTTTAAAGTTTATGTTTTTTTTAAACTTTGAGGTTGTAAAAAATAATAAGAAATAGACGATGACTGACTCAAAAAAACATGATGTGCTCATTATAGGTAGTGGCGGTGCTGGCCTTGGTTTAGCACTTAGGCTAGCGGATCATTCAATTAATGTAGTTGTACTCTCTAAATTTGCCTTAACATCTAGCAGTACTTACTATGCCCAAGGCGGTATATCGGCCGTCTTTGATGCGGCAGATTCTATAGAGTCTCATATTGAAGATACCCTTGATGCAGGTGCGGGCCTCTGTGATCCTGACATTGTTAGACTCACTGTGACACATGGCAAAAGTTCTATTGAATGGTTACGTGAACAAGGTGTTGTCTTTACTGAAGAACAAAATCAATCAGGCGAAACTCAATTACATTTAAATCGTGAAGGCGGGCACTCCCATAGACGCGTTGTACATTCTGCCGATGCCACCGGCAAAGCAGTGTCCTTATCATTGATTGAGCGCGCTCAAGCACACCCTAATATTGAATTATTAGAAGATCATAGCGTGGTTGAATTAATTACGAAACCCAATCCCGATCTTCCTAATCAAAAACAAGTCATAGGGGCTTATGTTTTAGATACCCCAAATAATAAAGTGATCACTATGTCGGCCAAAGTAGTAGCGCTGGCGTCTGGCGGTGCTAACATGGCCTATATCTATAGCACCAATCCTCACAGTTCAACCGGAGATGGTATTGCGTTGGCTTGGCGAGCGGGTTGTCGAGTGAGTAATATGGAATTTATGCAATTTCATCCTACCTGTTTATTTCATCCTGAAGCGCGTAATTTTTTAATCAGTGAAGCCTTAAGGGGTGAAGGTGGCCGCCTAGTTCTAGCCGATGGCTCTTCTTTTATGGAAAAGTTTGATCCTAGAGGAGAACTCGCTCCACGTGATATAGTAGCCCGAGCCATTGACCATGAAATGAAAAAACGCGGGATTGATTGCGTATTTTTAGATATTAGTCATAAATCAGAAGAATTTATTAAGGAGCATTTTCCAACCATTTATCAACAATGTCTTGAATTTGATATTGATATTACTAAACAACCTATTCCAGTGGTACCAGCAGCGCATTATACCTGTGGAGGAGTATTAACGGATAATTATGCTAGAACTGATATCACCCATTTATATGCCGTAGGTGAAGTGGCCTGCACGGGTTTACATGGTGCTAATAGAATGGCCAGTAACTCGTTACTTGAATGTTTGGTTTTTGCAGAGCGAGCCAGTGAAGATATTTTAAAAATAATTTCTACTATCCAGATCAATACCCATATACCTGATTGGGATGAATCAAAAGTCAGTGATTCTGATGAAGAAGTGGTTGTTTCACATAATTGGAACGAATTACGGCATTTTATGTGGGATTACGTCGGGATTGTAAGAACCGATAAACGCTTAAGTCGAGCCATGAATCGCGTTGAACTCCTTAAAAAAGAAATCGCTGAATATTACGGAAACTTTAGAGTAACCAGCGATTTGTTAGAGTTACGTAATTTAGTGATTGTGGCTGAATTAATCATTCGCTGCGCTCAACAACGCAAAGAAAGCCGAGGTCTGCACTATACCCTAGATTATCCAGAAACAGATGATAGTCAGCCCGCACAAAATACAATTTTAACACCCTAAGCCCCTAATGAACTTACCCCTTGATCAAAGAAACTCATTTTCGATATGAAAATTAAATCTCAGCAACTTAATTTAAGATACTTATGCCTTTTATGGTTGCCTTGCACTTTAACAATAGCTCAGGCTCAGGAAAGTAACTTAGTAAACTTGCCTGATATGGTCATAGAGAGTGAATCGGACCAAAGCATTGGCCCTCTATCTAACTCTATTTCTAAGAGTGACTTTAATCGAAGTAGTTTAGAATCCGTTAACCGAGCAGATGTAAATGGCGTGATGCGAGGCCTTCCCAGCACGGGACTGTCACAAGCTAATAGCAATAGCTTGTCAGGCCTTACTCTTAGAGGGGCGAGTGGCGGTTTGGGTCTCGTTAATTTTGATGGAGTACCTTTGTTTAATAACTTTACCGGTTTTTTTCCATTAAGTCATTACCCTTTAGATTTACTTGATGGTGTGAGTGCCACCCGAGGAAATAATGCCATTCAAAATAGCAGCCGCACCTTAGGCGGGTCTATTAACCTCTCAAGTCGACAATTAAACGATGGCAAAGCCTTTTTACATACCGAAGGCGGGAGTTATGGCACATTACGTAACACCGCCGGTATTGGCACCCAAAATAAACTCGGCAATTGGACTTTCGCAGGTGGCCAGACTAATATTTTTGAAGGAATCAGCCAAGCAAGTCCCGCAAATGGTGGCAATAATGAACGTGATAACTCTCAGTTGAGTACCGGTTTATTACGCTGGAATAAAGACTTTAAAAAGTTGAGCGTAGAAAGTAGTGTTTATTATGTAAACAGCAGAGATGCTTATGATGGCCCAGGCGTACTGGCTAATAAGACACGAGGCTGGAAAGATGATCCGAATAGCTTCGTCAAGCAACAAACTTGGTTAGCTCAAAGCAAAGCATCCTATCACCTATCTGATCATTGGGATAGTACCCTACAATTTGGCTTTACCCAAGATCAACAAACGGGAAGAATTGGTAGCTTACCCAAATGCTGTTCGATGAATTTAACGAGCCAATTACTCTTAGCGCATTGGAGAAACACTCATAAAATAGCTTTAAATACACAAAAACAACAATCTCTAAATTTAATTTGGGGAGTTGATGCGCAACAGCAACACGGAGAAAATATTGACTTGCTTTACAAATCCACAAATAGCTTAACTAATAATTTAGTAAGCCCTATCACTCGTGCCGAAATAACTTGGGGCAATTGGCTAACGAGTTCAGAAGTACGCCTTGATCATTATGATCAATTGGGCGGAGATCACGTACTTTTTAATATCAATAATAGCTGGCGTTTTATACCGACCATGATGGCATGGACTAAAGTGGGGACCGGTTATAGAGCTCCGTCGATCAATGAGCGTCTACATCCCTTATTTGGCACTATGAAATTGGCTCCAGAAAGCAATATAGGGGGGGAAATAGGTTGGCGTTGGAACCCCACTCATTTTTATGAGATCAATACTTCTAGCTACCTTCAGCGTTATCATAACTTAATTGTTTTACAACAAACCGCCCAGGGCTCTATCGCTAGCGCCAATATAACGGAAGCACATATTTTAGGGGTTGAAGTTCAAAATAGTCTTCAATGGAATTTAAAGTGGAAAAGTGGCTTTAGTTATACTTACATGTTGACGAACAATCCAAACAATCCGACCAATCCACGAAAGAACTATCAGATCCCCATGCGCCCTACTCATCAAGGCCAAGTCTGGACAGAATGGAAAATACTGACACCCGTCACACTTCGGGTTGATTTAACCTACCGTGATGCAGTTTGGGCAGATCAAGATAACACACTTAAAATTAAAGCATCTCCTCACCTTAATGCCAGCATTAATTACCAAGTGACCCCTAAAATAAAACTGACACTAAGAGGCGAAAACATTAACAACCAACGCACACCAGATATATATGGATTTAACTACCCGGGTGCCGCTATTTATGGCGGGGCTTATTTAGACTGGTAAAATTAATTTTTGATTCATCTGTCACCCAATGCTGGTGACGTATGTACCCAAAAAAATATCCGGCTAAACAAATAGTTTTAACAAGAGGAACAAACAAAAAAAGCCGAATAGTCAAACTACTCGGCTTTTTTCTATTTAAGTAAATAATATTTTACTTATTTATTTTTCTTAGCGTTACGTTCGTTAACTTCTTTGATAACTTCGTCTGCTACGTTTTTAGGACATGGCATGTAGTGTGAGAATTCCATAGAGAATTGTCCACGACCTGATGTCATTGTACGTAAGTCACCAATGTAACCAAACATTTCACTTAATGGTACGTCAGATTTGATACGGACACCCGTTGCACCTGCATCTTGAGATTTAATCATACCACGGCGACGGTTAAGATCACCAATAACATCACCTACGTGATCAGATGGTGTAAACGTATCTACAGCCATGATCGGTTCAATCAATTGTGGTGCCGCTTTTGGAATAGATTGACGGAAAGCCGCTTTAGCTGCAATTTCGAAAGCAATTGCAGACGAGTCAACCGCATGGAACGAACCGTCAGTCAAGATAACTTTAAAATCTAAACAAGGGAAGCCGGCAAGCACACCTTTATCCAACATGCTCTTAAAGCCTTTTTCAACCGCTGGCCAGTATTCACGTGGTACGTTACCACCAGTAACCGCTGATTCAAATACGAAACCTGAACCGGGTTCACCTGGCTCAATAATGTAGTTGATTTTACCGTATTGACCAGAACCACCTGATTGTTTCTTATGCGTGTATTCGTCTTCAACAGCACGTGTAATGGTTTCGCGGTAAGCTACTTGTGGTTTACCAACGCTTACGTCTACACCATGAGTACGTCTTAAGATATCAACTTTAATATCAAGATGTAACTCACCCATACCTTTTAAGATAGTTTCACCACTGTCTTCATCAGTTTCAACATGGAAAGAGGGATCTTCTTGGATCATTTTACCCAAAGCAATACCCATTTTTTCAGAAGCTGCTTTATCTTTTGGAGAAATAGCTAATGAAATAACAGGATCAGGGAAAACCATAGGCTCTAAAGTCGCAGGGAATTTAGGATCACATAACGTGTGACCTGTTTGTACATTCTTCATACCCAACACCGCAACGATATCACCTGCTTGCGCAGATTCAAGTTCGGCACGAACATCAGCATGCATTTCTACGATACGACCAATACGCTCAGTTTTACCCGTAAAGGTATTTAATACCGATGTACCTTTTTCTAATTTACCTGAGTAAATACGTAGGAACGTTAAAGCACCAAAACGGTCATCCATAATTTTGAATGCTAAAGCACGCAATGGTTTTTCTGCATCAACGATAGCAAAAGTACCAGTAGGGTTACCTTCCAAATCTACTTCTGGTTGTGGATTAACTTCAGTTGGGCAAGGTAAGTAATCAATAACGCCATCAAGAACTAACTGTACACCTTTGTTTTTGAAAGATGAGCCACAAAAAGTTGGGAAGAAATCAAGGTTAATCGTCCCTTTACGTAAACAACGTTTAATGGTATCAATATCAGGAGTTTCGCCTTCAAGATACGCTTCCATGACATCATCAAATTGATCAGCCACTTGGTCTATTAATTTTTCACGCCATTCTTTAGCCATTTCCACCATATCAGCAGGAATGTCTTCAATAACATAGTTCATTGGGTCACCTGAGTTATCCCAAACCCATGCTTTTTCGGTTAATAAATCAACCACGCCTGAGAATTCGTCTTCAGTACCAATCGGTAAAGTCATCACGACAGGCACTGCACCCAAGACTTCTTCTACTTGTTTAACAACACGGTAGAAATCAGCACCGATACGGTCTAATTTATTGATATAAATAACTCGAGCAACTTTAGAGTCATTCGCATAACGCCAGTTAGTTTCTGATTGAGGTTCTACACCGCCAGAACCACAGAAAACGCCGATACCGCCATCCAATACTTTAAGTGAACGATAAACTTCGATTGTAAAATCAACGTGACCTGGGGTGTCGATAATATTGAAACGGTAATCTTTCCAAAAACAAGTCGTTGCTGCTGACTGAATGGTAATCCCACGTTCACGTTCTTGATCCATAAAGTCAGTCGTCGTTTCACCATCGTGAACTTCACCGATTTTATGAATTTTACCAGTAAGCTTTAAAATACGCTCAGTAGTGGTTGTTTTACCAGCATCCACGTGAGCGAAGATACCAATGTTTCTGTAATGCGCTAAATCTGTCATGTATTTACTCTAAAGTTGGGCATAAAAAACTTTTTTAGAAAGCCGCCTATTTTAACCTACAAACGAGGCAAAAATACAGGAAAACCCTTGTTTTATGTCAAGGGTTTAACAAATAAAGCGGTTTATTATCTAATTTAATGGATATTGTAACGTGTTATTGTTACATGAGAAGCAGAATTTGATCAAAAATTTTGCCATTAGTGACTAAAATTTGTTTAGGATAAATACCTAAATTTCCTTCAAAGTCGGTTACCGTTGCTCCGGCTTCTTTCGCTATTAAAGCACCGGCAGCCACATCATATAAGTTTAACTCTTGTTCCCAGAACGCATCGACTTGACCATCAGCGACTAAACATAAATCCATCGCAGCAGAACCAAAACGACGCTGACCTGTGGTATGTTGAGCTATTCGACTAAAACGTTCTAAATTATTATTGGGTAAATAAGAGCGTAAACAAGCAAAACCGGTTGCGACCATCGCTTCTTCTAAATCAGTGACTGAAGAGACAGTAATAGGCTGACCGTTTTTAAAAGCGCCTTGATTAAGTTCTGCACAATAATAGTCATTCAATGCAGGCGCATAGACGGCCCCAATAACAAGTTCACCGGCTATTTCAAGCGCCACACTAATGGACCAAAAATACTGACCTCTTGAAAAAGAATGGGTGCCATCAATGGGATCAACAATCCAGCGATTGGTTTGATTAGCACTTTGGCCACTTTCTTCCCCCCAAAAACCAAGTTCGGGGTACCTTGCTGTTAATGTTTCTTTTAAAAATGCTTCAACAGCGACATCAGCGGCTGTTACAAAGTCACGTGGACTTTTTTTATTGAGTCCGACATTTTTTAAATCTTTAAAGTACGTTAAAGCAATGGTTCCAGCTTCTCGGACCACACTTTCAAGTTCAGCAAGCGAAATAGACATTCAGAAATAACCTTTGTTTAAATAAATATTATACTTTAAAAAACAATCAACTATTAAGCTAATGTATGCAATTAAAGGTTTGATCTCGTTTAACAGACGCAAATATTAAACAGATTTTTAAAACAGTTTCCCAAGCATCACCGGCTTGCTGTCCTTTAGTTTGTCGATCTGCTAAAGCGCACAGCACTAATAGATGATCTAAATCCGCTAACTTAAGACGCTCTAATGCATTATTAACTAATAATTTTCGCTTATCCCACACCTGATTATTTTTTAAAGCCATGTCTTTCGATTGGCCTTGCTTAAGCGCTAATTTTATTTTAATGAGCAACCTTGCATCACGAGTCAACGCCCATAAAATAATCGGCATAGCTACCCCTTCAGAGCGTAAACCATAGAATACTTTAAGCACGCGTTTAACGTTCGCTGACAAAATAGTATCCATCAATTTAAACACATCATAGCGAGAGTTATCCGCAACAACATCCTGCAATTGTTGTGTTGAAACTGTTCCTGAACCATACAAAACATACAGCTTTTCTATTTCCTGTGCCGCTGCTAAAAGATTACCCTCTACTCGAGAGGCCAAAAGCCTTAAGCCTTCGGGTTGTGTCACTAAACCACGTTGCAACAAACGTTGCTGTATCCAGTTAATTAAATCGTTACCCTCTAAAGGCCACACTTGAACAATGACGCCTTTTTTATCTAAAGCTTCAACCCATCGACTTTTTAAGGATTTACTGTCTATCTTACCCGCGGTAATCAGCAATAAAGTATCTTCAGGCAAACGCTCACAATATTTAACTAAGGCTTTTGAGCCATCTGTTCCTGGAGACGCAGACGGTAATCTTAAATCGATTATTTTTTTATCCCCGAATATTGAAAAAGAATCAGAGATAAAAGCCAGTTGATTCCACTCAAAACCAGTCTCTACAGAAACAACTTCACGATTATCAAAACCTTGCTCACGCGCTTTTTTTCTAATCGCATCGGCCACCTCACCCAATTGCAAAGGCTCATCACCGGTAATCAAATAAACGGGCATCAAACCTTTCTTTAACACACCATCGAGTTGATCAGATCTAAGACGCATATTATTTTGAACTTGCCTCTAAGGCTAACTTGGTTCCATTAACAATAGAACGTACCGCTTGCTGATACATTTCATTACGAATAATGATCTCTTCATTATCTTTAGCGATAACAGCTTGTTGATTGTTGTAATATTCACGTTTAATACTCACAAGTTGTCGTGGCATTAAAATCTTTTCATTAGGGCCTATTAACTCGTAATCAAATTCATACCCTAATTCAAAATAATTGGCTGCCCCACCCGTGCTTAACGATAAAATTCGACGATCACTGATTTCGTTTGTAATCTTAATGATCAGTCCAGCACTTTGTTCCGAGGCGGCAATAGCCACCGAAGAAGCGGCCATCGCTTTATTAAATTCCTCTTGTAATGAGGCAGAACCACCCTCTAAATAGACACTTTTAATATTTGAAGGTAAATTTAAAGCACCGCGTAGATGGTATCCGCACGCACTTAATAACAATAGCATCAATAAAATAACTGATTTTTTAAATAGCACACAGGACTCCATAAATGTGGGAGTCGCCTAAACGACCCCCAACCTAATAACCAAACCTACTTCATTTTAGTAATGTATCAATCAACAAAGTGTAAGCACTTCTATAAATGAACTAAGGAACTAAATAACGATATTAACCAATTTATTAGGCACCACAATCACTTTCTTAATGGCTTGCCCATCAATAAAACGTAAGGTAGTTTCATCATTCAATGCCATAGCTTGAATTACTTCTGAAGAGGCATCGGCAGACACAGAAATTTTACTGCGTAACTTACCGTTAACCTGAACCATCAAATCAATTGTGTCTTGAGCCAAAGCACTTTCATCAACCGCAGGCCAAGAAGCACCGACTAAAGCTTCAGTATGCCCCAAATCTTGCCAGAGTTGATGACAGATATGCGGTACGATAGGCGCAAGCATTAATACAATGAATTCTAAGGCTTCTTGGCGAATCGCTTTAGCGTTATCCGAGTCATCGGTAAATTTACTTAAAGTGTTAACCAACTCCATGTTAGCCGCAATCGCGGTATTAAAAATAATACGCACACCCATATCATGAGTCACTTTTTGCAGCGTCTGATGAACTTGACGACGAACCACTTTTTGCTCTTCCGTTAAGGTAGCTTTATCCAAAACACGGGTAGAACCACCCGCCTCAAGATGCAAATAGGCTTGTCTCCACAGTCTTTTTAAGAATCTAAAAGCCCCTTCCACGCCACTATCAGACCATTCTAAAGATTGTTCTGGCGGTGCAGCAAACATGATAAATAAACGTACAGTATCTGCACCGTATTGAGCAATTAACTCTTGCGGATCAACCGTATTGCCTTTTGACTTAGACATTTTACTGCCGTCTTTTAACACCATCCCTTGCGTTAATAAACGTTTAAACGGCTCATCACACACCACTAAGCCTTCATCACGTAATAACTTAGTATAAAAACGCGCATACAATAAATGCAGAATAGCGTGTTCAATACCGCCAATGTAATGATCGACGGGCAACCAATATTTTGCACTTTCATCCAACATACTGTCAGCTTTGCTACTCGCAAAACGAGCAAAATACCACGATGATTCCATAAAAGTATCAAAGGTATCAGTTTCACGGCGAGCGGGTTTAGCACAACACGGACAATCTACCTTTGAAAAAGTCGGATGCGCCACTAAAGGCGATTGCGAACCATCTAAGACCACATCTCTAGGCAACGTCACCGGTAAATCTTTTTCAGGCACTGGAACCGTACCACAGTCATCACAATAAATGACTGGAATAGGAGCACCCCAATAACGTTGACGAGAAACACCCCAATCACGTAAGCGGAAATTAACTTTACGAACGCCCTTATCCGCTTTTTCTAAGGTTTCAGAAATAGCCACAAACGCTTGCTCTGACGTTAAGCCGTCAAAATCTCCTGAATGACCTAAAACGCCTTTAGCCGTAAACGCATGCTCTGAACAATCATCCGCTTCACCGTCTTTAGAGAAGATCACTTGTTTAATAGCAATGCCGTATTTATTGGCAAATTCATAATCGCGTTGATCATGAGCAGGGACCGCCATAACAGCACCGGTACCATAACCCATCAACACAAAGTTAGCGATCCAAACGGGCACGGCTTCACCGGTTAGAGGATGCAAGGCTTTAATGCCTGAATCAATACCGCGCTTTTCCATGGTTTCCATAGCCGCTTCAGACGTTTCCATGGTTTTGCATTCTTCAATGAAGTTTGCAATAGACTCATTACCTTCTGAGGCTTTTAACGCTAAAGGATGTTCCGCAGCAACTGCTAAATAAGTCACCCCCATTAACGTATCAGGACGCGTGGTATAAATGCGTAAAGGTTGTGAAAGCTCAGGTACTTGAAAATCCATTTCAACCCCTTCAGAACGACCAATCCAATTGGCTTGCATCGTCTTTACTTGCTCAGGCCAACCATCAAGTGTTTCTAAAGACGCTAATAATTCATCCGCATAAGCCGTGATTTTTAGGAACCATTGCGCAATTTCTTTACGTTCAACTTTCGTATCACAACGCCAACAACACCCATCAATCACTTGTTCGTTAGCTAGCACCGTCATGTCAGTAGGACACCAGTTGACCGGTGCCGTTTTTTTATAAACTAAGCCTTTATCAAGCAACTTAAGAAAGAACCATTGCTCCCACTTATAATAGTCAGGATCACACGTGGCCAACTCACGATTCCAATCATAACCAAAACCTAATTGCTTAAGTTGGTCACGCATGTAATCAATATTTTGATACGTCCAATCAGCCGGATGCACGCCGTGTTGCATCGCTGCATTTTCGGCAGGCAAACCAAAGGCATCCCACCCCATCGGTTGCATAACGTTCTTACCTAACATGCGTTGATAACGACTTATTACATCGCCAATGGTGTAATTACGCACGTGGCCCATGTGTAAACGACCACTTGGATAAGGGAACATGGACAAGCAATAATACTTTTCCTGCGTAGAAGATTCCGATACATTAAACACACCTGAAGCTTCCCAGGTGGCCTGTACGTCTTGCTCAATTAAAAGCGGTTGATAATTTTCTTGCATCCTTCTCGTCTTTTACCAGTCAAAAGCGTTAGAATACCGCACAGTTGCTTAAATCTAAAGCACCATTTTTAGGAGTCGCACCATGAACAAAAATAAATTGATCGATGCTTATGCAGATTTCATGATTCATTTGGATGATACTATGCGAGAAACACTGCATTCTTTTGCAGATGCCTTAGAAATATCAAAGCAAAAAATCAGCGAATCTAATAAATTATCAGATGAAGAAATAAATATTTTATCCACTTATGTTAAACGGGATGTGGAACAAGCTGCCTTCGGTTTATCCGCTAAAGCAGACAATGATTCTCTCTCTAACTGGTTTAAGTTTGATGTGGAACTGCTTGAAAACTTTACCTTAGATGCCTTTTTAAGTGTAGCTGATAAAACGCGCATTGAACTGGCTAAAATTGAACAGCTTGCTGAAACACACACTTACCATAGCGGTGATATCACTGTTCCAGGTACCTTTATTTGTGATGCGTGTGGTAAAGAAATTGCGTTTAAAACCGCAAGCGAAATCCCTGAGTGCCCCGCCTGTCATGCAAAAACTTTTATACGCATTTGATATTAGCTCACTAAGGCTTATAATAATGTTTTTATCTATTTGATTTAACGAGGAATAATATGCGCAGAGTTATCTTTAACCAGAAAGGCGGTGTTGGTAAATCCACAATCACCTGTAATTTAGCCGCTATCAGTGCTATGCAGGGCAAACGAACACTTGTCATTGATCTGGACGTGCAAGGTAATTCTACGCAGTATTTATTAGGCCACAAAGTCACTGATAGCGAAAAAACCATCGCTGTCTTTTTTAAAGATTGCCTAAGCTTATCGCTATTTGGCAGCAATAATGGCTCTGGAATTGATAGCGTTATTCATGAAACGCCCTTTCCAAACTTATTTGTATTACCTTCGCATCCAGACCTTGAGCCTTTACAAGGACGCTTAGAATCTCGGTTTAAAATTTTTAAACTTAAAGAAGCATTAGACAAACTCGAAGGCTTTGATGAAATCTACATGGACACCCCACCGGTGTTAAATTTTTACAGCCAATCTGCTTTAATTGCCGCGAATAAATGTTTAGTTCCGTTTGATTGTGACACTTTTGCTAGAGAAGCGTTATACACCTTAATGCGTTCAGTCAGCGAAGTTAAAGCCGATCATAATCAAGGCTTAGAAGTTGAAGGTATTATCGTTAATCAATTCCAAAAACAAGCTAACCTACCACGCCAATTAGTCGAAGAATTAATTGCTGAAGGTTTGCCCGTTTTAGCGTCAATGATTTCGCCCTCCGTTAAGGTAAGAGAATCACACACCGTCTCCCAACCTTTAATTCACTACGTGCCCAACCATAAACTCAGTGATGAATTCCGTGCGTTATATGCAGAAATTCATGAACCAAAATAAGTCTAAAGCCAATTGGTTATTACCGGCACTGTCAGGATTTTTTATTGGGACGAGTTACATTCCCTTTCCTCCTTGGGCATCTTTATTTTGCTTTGTACCTTTATGGCTATTTTGGCAACAACAAACTCGGTTAAAAGACGTCCTTCTTGGAGGCGCTTTAACCGCGTTTGTCTTTACGTTAATTGGCTTTAACTGGGTCACCTATTTATTACATGAATTTGCGCATTTAGACTGGCCTATTGCCGTGGTTGGCATGATTGTCTATGCGCTGATTGCCCATTTGTATGTGCCTTTAACCGGTTTGCTCTGGTTCTTAATTCAAAGCAAGTTTAAACCAGGTAATTTTTTGTCTTTAGGCTTATTAAGCCTTATTACGATTCTGTGTGAAAGATACTCTTTAACGCTGTTTGATTGGAACTTTGGTTACTCTTGGTACGGATCTAACTTACCTGTTTATCAATGGGCGGAATTTATTGGCTTCAGTGGCTTAAGTGCCGCGACCTTACTGTGCAACCTACCACTTTACTTCGCTTGGGAACAACGCAAACAACTGCGTGGCAAAATCATTTTAGGCTCTGTCATTGTTGGTTTTGTTATTTTGAATATGGGCGGCTTGGCCTTAAAAGCCAGAATCCCAGCACCTGATGCTTCTGTTACGGCTTTATTAGTGCAAGCCAGTACCGAAAACTCAGAGAAAATGGCGGCTGAATTAGGCAAAGGTTATAGCCAAGAAATCATGAATCGGTATACCGCCTTAACCGATAAAGCACTTAAAGACTACGATGGCATTCACATTGATTTTGCTGTGTGGCCTGAGACCGCTTTTCCTGCCTTATTAGGATCTCAATTTACCCAAAACAAATTACCAAAAGCGCTGTCTCAATTTCTTCAAGAACGACAACTCCCCTTAATTACCGGGGCTTACAGCATTGAAGAAAAGACCCAACTCATCACTAATTCATTATTTGTGTTAGATAAAGATGGTCAACTGGTTTCACCGCATTACAGCAAAACTATTTTATTAGCCTTTGGTGAATATATTCCCGGTGAACAAATCTTTCCACAAATCAGAGATTGGTTACCCGCGACGGGACATTTTGCGAAAGGTGCCGGCCCAACCCAATTGCTGGAATGGAAGGGTTACAAAATGGGCGCACAAATATGCTATGAAAGCTTGTTTCCTGCCTTCTCACGCTCTTTGGCTCAATTAGGTGCAGAGTTTATTGTTAATGTGACTAATGATTCTTGGTATGGTACTTGGCAAGAACCCTATCAACATTTTTATATGACACTGGCTCGTGGTATAGAGTTTAGAAGACCGGTTTTAAGGGTGACTAATACCGGTATATCTTCAGTGGCTTTAGCGTCTGGTGAAATTTTAGAAAGATCACCGGTGCATGAACCGTGGGCGGGGGTTTATCAGATTCCTTATTTAAAAAATCCACCGATTACGTTTTATCAAACTTGGTTTGGGTTGGTACCTGGATTGTTATGGGGGAGCTTGTTGGTGTTGTTGGGATTGGCGGTGAATCGGCGTTAACCAGAATATACCTTCATTACCTTTAAGAAAAGTAGTAATGTGATTTAAATTATGTACATTATTACTTTTCATAAAACGGCACATTGCTAATTGAAAATATTGCTAGTATTTAAATTATCGCTACTAGAGTTTTATAATGACTCATAGTATCAAATTACAAAGCTTTTACCTTTGTTAATCCATTAGCTTATTTCTTAACCCCGTCGCTCCCGATACCCCACAACACTTTTAGTTTGCCTCATACGATTCTCCTTAGATTAATAATCACCTAAGAGTTGACTATAGTCTTTTTTAAAAATAAAGCTAGTCTTATTATGATTTTATTGTATTTAACCTCTGAATCATGTCGGGATAGTTGAAGTCTTTTGTGATTAAAGCTAGAGTTTTAGTGATGTCTAGGTGATTATTCTGATAATTTATGTGTTACGGGTGGTTTAGCTATAGAAACAGCTGGTTTGGTTAGTAAAACACGTGGTTTAGGTAGAAGAACAGGTGGTTTAGATAGTAAAACACCTGTTTTTTCTACAAAAACACTAAGATCACTCATGAATGTCTGGCGTCAACTATCTTGTCCGGTTCGCGTCAATTACCCTGGCCGGTTTTTGTTGAAAAATGGGCTACTTTTTTAAACTCTGTTTTTTTCGATAACTGTCTCCTTCGATTTCAATAATGGTGGCATGATGGATAATGC
>CAIPDT010000028.1 GCA_903863905.1 uncultured Methylococcaceae bacterium | reverse complement strand
TGTTTGAAGCGCTGGGATTAAGGCTTCATCAAACACCTGCGTCTCTGGCGTGGTTTTACCGTAGTAAATGGCTAAGAAACGTAAGAATCGAAATAAGTACTTTAAACAGGCTAACGCATCCTGTTCATTAATCTTAGTGCCATGGGCGGCGGCATTACCGGTTTTACGAATTAAATTAAGTTCGGAAAAAAGGGTTCGATTAAAGAGAGCACTAAAGGCCGGCTCATGAATCAAGGTGCTTAAATCAGAACGCCAGGGACGGGATAGCTTGGCCTCATGATCATAAAGCCAGTTTACCCCGTTTTCAAAGGTACTTCGACACAGCACCGCTGTTGAGGTGGGGGAGATAAAGGTCAACTTCTCAGCTTCAATAGCATCAGTGTATAACTGAGGGAAATCCGCTTTAATGAAGTTGAAGTTGCTCATGAAGTTTAACCTTTATTGATCTGACATAGTGTGTTGATAATAAATTAATGAAACTCAGACAGTAAGGACTCAATCATTACCTCAAGTTCCGGTAAATCACGCTCAATCGTTCTCCATACGATTTCCAGATCGACCTTGAAATATCCATGAGCAAGTGCATTACGCATTTCATAAGCAATTGCAAAAGGGATATTAGCATGTTGCTCGGTATACTCAGGGTAATGCTTATTTATGTTGCGACTCGCTTCACCAATAATTTCTATATTTCTAATGACCGCATCTTGAATGAGTTCATTACCCAAAAAGGCAATTTCATCAATATCTTCGATATATCGCTGTATACGACTAATGGCCTCTAAAATATGCTTAAGGTAATCAATTAGCCTTTGTTTATCTTTGCTCATAAAGGAATTGATTCATTCAGGACTTGGTCTCGGAATGAGTCAGGCAAGGCATTGGGCGTGACCACATCGACATTAATACCTAGCAGATTTTTTAACTCAAGACGGATTGCACCTATATCCATTAAGGATGTGTAGGATGTAGGTTCTACCAATAAATCAAGGTCACTGGTTTCAGTGTCTTCATTACGGATGACTGAACCAAACACTCGTGCGTTGGTTGTATGGTGAGCTAAAACAATGGCTTTAATTTGCTCGCGGTATGTATTTAAAGCTATTGAAGGACGCATGTTATAAACCTTGGAATATTAGTTTAATCGAAGTATATCTTAACTTAAAACATATTGCTGTTAAGTGGTTAACTCGCCTTTAAAAGCCCGTTGTAGCAGGGTGTTAAATAATGCTTCTGATTTTTCTAGGCTGGCGAGGGCTAGTTGTTTTTGGGCTTCGATGGATTGAATACGTTCAGCAAATTGGTTTTGTAAGTCGATAGGAGGAACAGGTAAACTCATTTCTCTCAATTCTTTCACATTAAGATGCTTTGATGTTGCACCTACCATTATTCGACTAATTCTTTCAGGTTCAAGCTCATATAAAAGTAAATGTAAAAGATAGTAATTGTTTGCTAAAGAAAAGTCAGGTATCAATTGCACAAGTCTTTGACCTAAACAAATCTCCATTTCCATTTCAACAATTGCTAAAACACCAACAGTTCCTTCTCGGCTAAGAATAATATCACCATGTTTAACATAACCTCTCTTTGAACGATCATGAAAATCTTCTTCAGAAACAAATCGCTTGTCTTTCCACGACCAACCACCTTGTGTAAGATTACTTGTTCTAATGGCTACTTTCCCACTGCTTGTCCAATTAGGTGTTGTATGCGGACAATCAATTACAGACTTTACTAAATCTTGTAGATTTCTTTTATCCCACCCCATCGGATTACTAACCGGATCACCGAACATCTCCAAAAACAAAGACTGGCTAAGGGCAGTGTATTTTTCAATCAGTTGTTGGTCTTTTTGTCTTAGGTTGTCCGCTGCATCTAATATACTGGCAATCTTTTGTTGTTCTGGTAATGAGGGTAAAGGGA
>CAIPDT010000027.1 GCA_903863905.1 uncultured Methylococcaceae bacterium | reverse complement strand
GTCACCTATTTAAAACCTGACAATAATGGCCTGATTGAACTAGACACTCTTTTAGCAGCCATCACAGAAGATACCTTTTTAGTGTCCTTAATGCACGTCAACAATGAAACGGGGGTTATTCAAAACATCGAAGCCATTGCCCACGCACTAAAAGAAAAACAACAAGCCTTCTCCGACCAGACACTCTACTTTCATGTAGATGCCGCCCAAAGTGCAGGCAAACTTAATATAGACCTAAACCAAACTCCCATTGATTTATTGTCTATCTCAGGACACAAATGTTATGGACCCAAAGGCATTGGCTGTCTTTATATTCGTAATAGAAAGCGACAACACTTAATGCCATTAATGCAAGGTGGTGGACAAGAATACGGTCTGCGCCCAGGCACTTTACCCACCCATCAAATCGTCGGTATGGCCACCGCCTTTAAATTAGCCGCCCACTGTTTAGAAAAAGATCAGCAACACGCAGAACACCTAGCCCAGTTATTAACCGAACAACTCAACACACTTAAAGGCGTGCATTTTAACGGTGATCAGCAACAAAAATTAGCCTCCATTATCAATATCAGCTTTAATGATGTGGGTTCAGATTCACTGATGATCCATTTAAAAGAACAACTCGCTATTGCCAACGGTTCCGCTTGCAACACTGGCACGATTGAAGCCTCTCATGTTCTTAGAGCTATGGGCATAGAAGGTGATCGACTGTATGGCGCGGTTCGTATCAGCTTTGGCCGCTACACCACTGCACAAGCTATACAGTACGCAGGACAACACCTCTATAATGAAGTGCTACGCTTACGACAACTCGCCTTGGAACTGTAAACCATGCTCGGTAAAAAAGTCCTTAATAACCTCTACTGGCATATCGACCTTACTACTTTGCAACCTGTAGAGCTACAACACCGCCTTGCTCAAGCAGACGCATTAAGTCAATTAAGCGCCGGTATGGATTACAACATCGTCAAATATGACCTTAACAGTCCCCTGCTATCCTTGCTCTGGTATCCCGACTTTTTTACTGATCCTTTCCCCGCCTTAGAAACCAGTTATCGAATAGACATAGCAGCAGAGCGTGTTGAAAAACGCAGTTATCAAACCTCTATTAACCCGCCTATTCTGCACCGTAAAGAACTTTTCATCCGCGCCGATGATCCTCGTAGTGGCCCCTTTAAAGCCCTGACCCAAACCGCCGAAGAACTAGGTTTATTCGAGAATCCCATTCATATCGGCTTTAAACAAGCCTGGGAAAACTTAATCGCCGAGAAAGGCTTTCAACTGATTGATCATCAATTTGTCCCTATTGGCAATGATGACTCAAACAATGAAACTCACCTTGAACACACCGAACCCCACACTCATCCCCATCAAATCTCCAGACACTTAACCGCGCTCTCCCGAAGCAATCTCTCTGCACCGATGCAATGTCTGGCTAGACATGGTTATTTAGACGGCCGTTTAAGCGTGTTTGATTATGGCTGTGGCAAAGGCGATGACATCAGAAACTTAACGGCTAATGACATCATCGTATCCGGCTGGGACCCTCACTACGCACCCGATCAACCGAAACAAGCAGCCGATATTGTCAACATCGGCTTTGTGATTAATGTCATCGAAAATTATCAAGAACGACGTGAAGCCCTGTTAGGTGCTTACGCCTTAACCCGTCAAGTCTTAGTCGTGTCCGCGATGTTAATGAATCAGAATGCTTTTAAAGGCCAGTCCTATCAAGACGGGATTATCACGCAACGCAATACCTTTCAAAAATACTTTACCCAAACCGAACTCAAAGACTTTTTAAGCGACACCCTCGACACCGAGGCCATTCCGGTGGCTCCGGGTATCTTTTATATCTTTAAAGATACCGACGCCGAACAACGCTTTTTATTAAAAAGACAACGTAGCCAACGCAATGTTTTACGCTTAACGTATCGTTCTGCTAACCCCAAACAACCCAAACTCTCCCGCAACGAAAAGAAATACCTTGCCTACCAACACTTCATTGATCCGCTCTGGCAACACAGCTTAGAACTCGGGCGCTTACCAGAAAAATCCGAAATAGAAAATCTGGTAGAGATCACCCAAAACTTTGGCACCGTCAATAAAGCCTTGCAGTTTATGTTGAGCCAATTTGATGAGAGCCTGTTAGAACAAGCCCGACAAAATCATCTGGATGATTTACAGATCTACTTTGCCCTACAAACCTTTTCTAAACGCAAACCTTACAAACAACTCGAAGCCAGTCTGCAAAAAGATATTAAAGCCTTCTTTGGCGACTATAAAAACGCCCTCGTCTGTGCCACCACGCTTTTATATCAAATAAGCAATACTGAATTGATTGGCGCCGCCTGTTTAAAAGCTACAGAAAACGGCTTAGGTTATGTCGATGCAGAAGGCGCTTTAATACTACACAGTTCTTTAGTAGAACAACTGCCCGCCTTATTGCGTATTTATACCGGTTGCTCTACGGTCTTATACGGTGATATTGAACAAACTGACTTAATCAAAATACACAGTCAATCCGGTAAACTGAGCTTGATGCGCTATGATGATTTTGACAACACTCCCTTACCCCGCCTAATAGAACGGGTCAAAATTAACCTGCGTGAACAATTATTCGACCTGTATCAATACGGTGATGAGTATGAGCCCACTTATCTATACTTAAAATCACGCTATATTAATGAAGACCACCCGAACTATGCCGAACAATTACACTTTGATGAACAACTGAGTGCCCTTAATTTATTCGACTTTAACAATCATGGACCTAAACCTCAAGCCTTTAGAGACGCGCTTAATAAGGCCCGTTGGGAAATCAACGGTTTTAACTTAAGACGAAGCCAAACCCTTCCTGATCTTGATAGCCCTTGTGGACAATATCTAAGCTACAGACAGATCATTGAATGTGGTGAAACTCAAGCCAAAACAGGCTTAGCAAACTGCCCTAAACAACCGGATAGCTATACCGCCTTATATGACTTAGCTAGCCATGTTTTAGATCCGGTGATTGATTACTTTGGCATGATTAAACTGACCTATGGTTTTTGTTCTCATGACTTAGGCAAGCATATAAAAGGTCGCGTCGCGCCCAAACTAGATCAACATGCCGCACACGAAACGAACAGTAAAAAGACGCTGATCTGTCCACGCTTAGGTGCTGCCATTGACTTTATTGTTGAAGATGAAAACATGCGAGAAGTTGCAGATTGGGTCGCAGAAAATACCCCCTTTGATCGACTGTATTTTTATGGCGAAGATAGGCCCATTCATGTGAGTTATG
>CAIPDT010000026.1 GCA_903863905.1 uncultured Methylococcaceae bacterium | reverse complement strand
TATGATGCTGAAGCCATTTACGTTCTCCTTTATAAAAAATAAAGGATGCCAGATTGAAATGTTAAATTGAATGTGGTCGGGTTAGACGCTTACCGAAAATTCAACACGTACGTAAATAATTTGGCTGGAGCGTTGCTGAAAACAGGAGTTTTCTTTCAGGCACTATCTAGAATTAAATGAGTCCGCATAGTTAAATGTGTTAGTATGCGAATATTTAATAATCACAAAATATTCAAAGTGTAAAAAATGAAACGTATCAGTCGAATACTCTTAATACCCACAATAATTCTTTTACACGGTTGCTCTGTTTATAAAGTAGCCACACAAGCTGGCCCTGCCGATTTATCAGGTATAGCAGTTGGAACATCAAGGCAAATTGTTATCTCTCAGTTAGGTGCACCCAAAATGATTGATACTGACGCAAATGGGCATAAACAAGATATATTTGAGTTTCAATCTGGTATGCATCAAGCTACGAAAGTGCGAGCTGTCTTGTATTTAGCGGCTGATGTTTTTACATTAACAGCGGCAGAGTTAATCTTGTGGCCACTTGAAATGACATTATTAGAAAGCGCAACCTGTACAGGTATAGCAACTTATGACGGTAAATTAAAAGTTGAAAGTTGGATGGTTACCAATAAGAAGAATAGCGCCCAAAATTGTTAAGCTCTTTAATCGGATATCAGATAATTATAATTCTTTGTGGTAATTCAATAGGATCAGGATTTAAAAATGAAACTTAAATTAATGTTTATTGCTTGTTTTACACTCCTATTAGTCGGGTGTACTGGATCTGAAATTAAGATAAAGCCCGAAAACTTTTTATTAGATCAGCGATTTAATGAATCCTATTCTTCCATTGGTTTGCTGGATGCCTCTACCGGAAAAAACTTGCCATCTGTGGGTAACTTAACAGAAGCGTTTAGTCATGAAATCCGAGCGTCTCGGGTCGCTAAAGATGTGTACTATCCAGCCAGACCTGATGATAAAACCGACGTAACTTTTGAATCAAACTTTAATTCAGAGCTTGATACTCATAGCGGATCAGCGTTCGCAAAGTCCTTTTTAACTGGGTTTACTTTTTTTATATTAGAGCCAATCTTTTGGTATGACTTTGATTATAAATTTTCTGGAACAGTTGATGTTCTTAAAGATGGAAAAGTTATTAAACAGTCTTCTGCTGTAACAGATGTCACTCTTAGCGTTAAATGGTTGTCTTTAGGTGATGTTAGTAAATTAGAAAGTGAAGCGATATCACAAGGCAAGAAATCACTATTTAATCAGTTATTGAGAGATGTTCATAAATAAGATATTTATTTTTACTAATTGAATGATGTAAGCTTGTTAAAAAAGTAAAGTTATCACTAATATTAGTGCTGTTAACAGGGTGTGCTACTCAAGCAAATACGGCTTATCAAAGTGTCACCGTTTCAACATTAGAAACAGTTAATCAAGATCAAACGTTGTGCAGTTTAAAAAATGAAGAGGGTGAGTGGAAATCTACGATTAACACGCCAATTTCTATACATCGTGATGGTAATCCGATGACGGTTAATTGTGAGAATAATGTAGCTAAAGGCACAACCACCGTAGAGCCTAAATTTAACGGAGAGTATTTAGCAATGGATATTATTCTGGTGGATTTATGCTTAGTTTCTTGCATTGTTGATGGGTCTAATAATGCTTTTTATGAATATCCAAGTATTATCAATGTTCCGATGTTGAAGAAATAAACGGAGTGATTTGGCTACACTTAGCCGGACACATAACTTTAAATACTTTGATTGGTAGGGACTCCCTGTTTCATAAATTTTAAACACTATTACCACCTCGAATATCCATAATAACCATAGTTAAATCGATTCATATCTCTCGCTCTATCATATCTAGCTTCTTCTCGACGAATCTGATTTTTTATGGCTTCGTCTTCCTGAATGATTTCTTGAGCTTCTCTATAATCACCTTCTCTTAACTCATGCATCACATCCGCTTGTTCTTGAGCGTTGATAATTTCCACCTCTCTATTCGCGTTTTCATCAACATAGTCATAGCTATAGCTATAGCCATAGGCCATTGCGGAACTACTGGTACAAATCATCATGAAACCAATGACGGCTGCTTTTTTCATAGTAAACACCTTCCATTAATAGTTAATTTATAAATTAATTGAGTTGGGGGTAATTTGCCATAAATAACCTGAACAGATGCTGAACAAAAACTTAGCTAAATAAAGCCGAGATTTAATGCCGACTGTCTTTATAGGGCAAGATAACCATATCTTTTTCACCTTTAACGTTCGTTGCGTAATACCAACTTAAGGCTAATAAGGCGGCTGGATTTTGTTTAATATCGGTGATGCGAGTGGCCATATCCATGGTTTTGGCGCCAGACAAAAGACCAGTCTATCAACAAATACCGCAGATATGGGGTTGATAAGGATAATAAACCAAGAACGACATTGGTATCTTAATATTAGTGGGTTAAAATCGCTGTCATTCAATAGATCTCCTATTCTATCTTTATGCCACCATTCTCAAATCTCCATTGGAACGGCTTAACCCTAAGCGCCGGCCTTTTATTCACCCTAGCCTTTGCGCCTTTTGATTATCCCTATCTTGCGCCTATTGCCTTAAGCCTTTTATTTGCTGCCTGGCAAAACACCTCTGCAAAGCAAGCAGCACTGAGAGGTTATTGCTTCGGCCTCGGTTGTTTTGGGTTGGGAATCTCTTGGGTATACATCAGTATTCATGATTTTGGTGGGGCCAATAGTCTTGCCGCAAGCTTAATGACTTTATTATGTGCGGGTTTTTGGGGGTCATTCTCTGCAATAGCCGGTTATCTTTGTGTAAAACTTCAATCCCCTAAAGCCGTAAACTCAAGCTATTTAGTCATGCCAGTGATCTGGGTGGGTGTCGAATATCTGCGTGGTGAGTTAGTACTCAATGGCTTCCCTTGGTTTCAAGCGGCTTACTCTCAATTAGATACGCCCTTAGCCGGATATATTCCTATTCTAGGTGCCCATGGTACTAGCTTAATCGTCGCGTTAACGGCTTCAGGGTGTTTAGCTCTATTAAGTAAACTTCAGTATAAAGCCATCATTGCTGGGCTGTTAATCAGTGTTTGGGCGCTCGGTGGGTATTTAACCACTATCGAATGGACACATGAAAATGGCGCACCCATTCAAGTGTCTTTATTACAGGGTAATATCACTCAAGACCAAAAATGGCGTCCCGAGAATAAACTTAAAACCCTGCAATGGTATCAAGCCATGACTGAAGCGCATTGGGATTCTGCGTTAATTGTTTGGCCAGAAACTGCGGTGCCAGCGTATCTAGCGGATGTTCAGGATAACTTTATTAAGCCATTAAACCAAGCCGCAATCCAGCATCATTCAACGGTAGTGGTCAGTCTACCGATTAAAAATGCGGACACAAAAGAGCGCTTTAATGCGGTGATGACGTTAGGCGATACAACGGGCATTTATAAAAAAAGACATCTGCTACCCTTTGGTGAATATCTACCGTTGCAACCGTTGTCGGGTTTTATCTTAGACAGTTTAGATATTATGTTGGGACAGTTTACGGCGGGGGCAAAGGATCAAGCCTTATTAATAGGGGCGGGTTATCCTTTTAGTACGTCGATTTGTTATGAAGATGCCTTTGGCGCTTTGGGTTTGGTGAATATTGAGGCGGCGGCTTTTTTAATTAATGTGACCAATGATGGCTGGTTTGGTGATTCCATAGAACCGGCTCAACATTTGCAAATGGCTAGAATGCGGGCTTTAGAAACAGGTCGGTATTTATTACGGGCGACTAATACCGGTATAACTGCGATTATTAATCCTAAGGGGCTACTGCTTAGTCAATTGCCGCAGTTTGAAGCGACGGTGTTAACGGGGACTATTCGACCGATGACGGGGTTAACACCGTATGCTCGTTTAGCAAAATAATGTTTTAAGGCTCGAACAAGTTTATAAAAATGTTAGAATGCTCAATTATTTATCTTCTGAACATCTGCAAACTTATCCATGACCACAACTTTAAAGCTTCCCATAGCGTCACTGAAACTAAATGTTGATTTAACAGGCATTGATTTCCCGGAAGCGCCGCGCTTACAAAGTGGAATTTTAGGGCAACCTAGAGCCCAATCAGCCTTAGAGTTTGGTATTGCTATGCCAAATCCGGGTTATAACATCTTTGTGATGGGCGAAAATGGTTTGGGTCGTCTGTCTATGATTATGAATCATTTGGATGCGTTGGCGCTTACTAGACCGGCACCGTCATCGTATGTTTATGTTGAAAACTTTGAGAACAACCGAGAGCCGGTTGCCTTAGAGTTGCCCGCAGAATATGGACACGTGTTGTGTAAAGATATTGAAACGTTATTAGATGATTTATTAGCTACGTTTCCAGCCGCCTTTGAAAGCCCAACCTATCAACAAAAAAAGTCAGCGATAGAGCGGCAGTTTAGTCAGTGTTATAACGCGGCCATTGATCTGGTTGATAAAAAAGCCCAAGAAGAAAGCATTGCCGTCTTTAAAGAAAATGAGTCGATTACTTTTGCACCCATTCGGGATAATAAATCCTTAAATGAAGAACAATTCACCTTGTTGCCTCAAGCAGAGCGCGAAGTGTTTCATAGTCAGGTTGAAAATTTAGAAGAGTATTTAAGTGATGTGTTATTGGAGTTACCCCAATGGCGTAGAACAATGGTCGAAAAAATTAAGCAACTCGATAATGATACCATCAGTGCGGCTATTGATCCGTTGTTTGCTGATCTTAATGAAAAGTATCAAAACATTGATGATGTGATTACGTATTTAGCTGAGATCAAGAAAAATTTGGGCTTTACGATTGCGGATTATTTAATGCCTAATCGTAGCTTAGAAACTAGAGAGTCAGCCGCTAAACGCCAAGCTTTGAATGATTTGTATGCGCCTAATATTTTAGTGGATAACAAGCAAGACCAGGGCGCTCCCGTTATTTATGAACCCCATCCTATTTATCAAAACTTGTTTGGGCGTATTGAATATGTCAGTGAGCAAGGTTCTTTAGTCACTCATTATCAAAAGATTTGTGCGGGTTCGTTACATAAGGCGAATGGCGGTTATTTAATTCTGGATGCGGAGAAAATATTAAACTATCCGGCGGTGTGGGAAGGTCTTAAACGCGCTTTGCAATCCAGTCGCATTGAAATTGATTCACCGTATTCAGAGTTTGGCATCAACACGATGACCTTAAAACCGGAGGTGATTCCGTTAAACGTAAAAGTGATTTTGGTGGGTTCTCGGGATATTTATTATCTCTTGGAAGAAATGGACCCTGAGTTTAACGAGATGTTTAGGATTTTGGCCGACTTTGATAATTACATTCCTCGGAATGATGAATCGATGCGGGGCTTTGCGCAGTTAATGCAAAAGCAAGCGGCTGATTCAGCGGCTAAGCCGTTAACACATGCGGCGATTGAATGTTTAATTGAGCACAGTTGCCGGTTGTCAGAAAATCAGCATCACTTTTCGGCGCATATTAAAGATTCTTTAGATATTATTGCTGAAGCTAATTTGTTTTGTAATCAAGCTCAACAGGATCAAATAGATCGTTGTCATATTGAGCAGGCGTTGGGTGCCAGAGAATATCGTAATGGTCGTTTGTCTCAAGCGATTCTTGAAGAAATGTTAGAGGGTACGATCTTAATTGATACCGAAGGGGAGGCGATTGGTAAAATCAATGGCTTAACGGTATTGGAAATTGGGGGCAGTAGTTTTGGTGCCCCTGCACGGATTACCACCACGGTTTATCCGGGTTCTAGGGGTATTGTTGATATTGAACGTGAGTCTGAATTAGGCCAGGCGATTCATTCTAAAGGCGTGATGATTTTAACCGGTTATTTAGGTCATTCTTATGCGCAGCAGTTTCCGTTAGCGATTTCTGCCAGTATTGCGATTGAACAATCGTATGGCTATATCGATGGTGATAGTGCGTCGTTGGCTGAATTGTGTTGTTTGATTTCTGCGTTAACTCGCACACCCATTATGCAATCGTTTGCCGTCACGGGCTCTATTAATCAATACGGTGAAGTACAGGCGGTGGGCGGTATTAATGAAAAAATAGAAGGTTATTTTAGATTATGCCAAGCCCGAGGTTTACAGGGACAACATGCGGCGATTATTCCGGCCGCGAATAAGCGTAACCTGATGTTAAAGCAAGAAGTGATTGATGCGGTAGAGCAGGGCTTATTTGCAGTTTATGCGGTGTCGAGTGTCAATGAAACGCTTGAGTTGTTGACGGGTCATTTGGCTGGAGAAGTCAGTGAGGAAGGCAGTTATCCTGAAAACAGTATCAACTTTAAAGCTATCTCACGTTTAAAAGAAATCTCTGATATGTCAACCGATGACGATAAAGAGGAAGAGGAATAAGGGTTATTGATCACCGACTTCGGTAATAATAGCGTCAATGCCATTTTGTCTTAGCCTAGCTCTGATAGTATTAATACTATCAGTCTGGGCATAAGGCCCCATATTAACGCGATACCATTTTTGGGTGCCCGCCATTCCTTTTTGGATATTTGAGTCTAAACCCATGGTCGCCAATTTGATTTTTAATCGTTCGGCTTCTTTATAGGTTTTAAAGGAGCCTGCTTGCATCACATAGTGGGTATTTTTAGCTTTACCGACTAGCTGTTCTCTCATTCTGGTTTTAATTTCGTACTCAGGAACAACGACTTCCTTTTCAGGCAAGATCGTATAGAAATCAAATTGAGGTAATTTAGGCTCTAGTTTAAACTCTGGTTTGAGTTCTTCTTTTACAGAGCTAATTTCCTTATCTATACCTAAAGTGCTAGTGACGATAGTCGTTGGTTCTGGCGATTTATTAGACAAACTGCTGATGATATAAACCAAGCCCACTACAAATAAAATAATGAACGAGATACCCACTAACCATAAGCCTAAACCCATGTTGGATTTTGGCTGATGATCGGATCGTGAGCGCCCGGTTCTTTTTTCTGGGTTTCTTGGTTTATAGTCTCTAGACATTACATCGCTTCTGGTGCGTTAATATTCAAAATACTTAAACCATTCGCTAATACTTGTTGAATGGCACAAATCAGGTTTAAACGTGCATCACGAATACACCCATCTTCGACAAGAAACTGGTGAGCATTGTAATAGGTATGAAACTCATGAGATAGGTCACGTAAATACAGCACGACTTGATGAGGTTCATATTGTAACGCAGCTCGTTCAATCACTTCAGGATAACGTGCTAAAGTACCTAATAGTGCGGTTTCGTGTTCTTCAGTTAAGCGGTTTAGGTGTTCCATACCTTGAGCGGTATTTCTTTCAAAACCTTTTTCGGTTAATTGACGTAACACACTACACACGCGGGCATGCGCATATTGTACATAAAACACTGGGTTTTCATTAGACTTAGACGTGGCTAGTTTTAAATCAAAGTCCATATGTTGTTCAGAACGACGCATCACATAAAAGAACCGAGCCGCATCTTTACCGACTTCGTCTCTGAGTTCTCGTAAAGTGACAAAATCACCCGAGCGTGTAGACATTTGTACGCGTTCTTCACCGCGATACAGTACGGCAAATTGCACTAATAACACAGTTAGTTTAGAGGTATCAGCCCCTAAAGCTTGAATAGCGGCTTTAACTCTAGGAATGTAACCATGATGATCGGCGCCCCAAATATCAATGATTTGATCAAAACCACGATCTAATTTGTTCATGTGGTAGGCGATATCAGAGGCAAAATAAGTGTATTGCCCGTTTTCTCTAATCACAACGCGGTCTTTTTCATCACCTAATTGGCTAGAGGCAAACCAAGTGGCGCCATCACGTTCGTACAGATGATCGCCTTCTCTTAGGCGAGTTAAGGCTTTTTCAACGGAGCCATCATCCATTAATTTACGCTCTGAAAACCATTCTTGATAATCAACGCCAAACTCACTTAAATCAACTTTGATGTCATCCAGAATACTGTTTAAACCAATTTGGAAGAAATCACGGTATTGTGAACTGCCAAGTAAGGTTTTGGCGCGATTAATTAACGCATCAATATGTAAGTCTTTATCACCGCCTTGAGGTTCATCAGGCGTGATATTCTCAAGCACTAATTCAATCGGTCTACGGTATTCATTGCTATCGTTATCATAAATTTCTTGGGCAATGGTACGCACATAGTCGCCGCGATAACCGTTGCTTGGAAAGACAAGGTCTTCTCCACACACTTCAAGATAGCGGAGCCAGACACTGGTAGCCAAAATATCCATTTGACGTCCGGCATCGTTAACATAATATTCACGATGGACATCAAAGCCAGTGGCAGCCAGTAAATCAGCCACAGCAGAACCATAAGCAGCACCACGTCCATGACCTACATGTAAAGGGCCGGTTGGGTTGGCAGAAACAAATTCAACCTGTACTTTTTTACCGGCACCTATTTGGCTTAAACCATAAGCGGCACCTTGGGTATGAATTTGCTGAATAACTTGGAATTGGAGGTTTGGGTTAATGAAAAAATTAATAAAACCTGGGCCAGCCAATTCTACTTTGATAATTGCTTCATGCGCTTTAAGAGCGCTTACAATTTTGGTCGCCAACTCACGTGGATTGGTTTTAGCGGCTTTAGCTAACGTTAAAGCGATATTGGACGCGTAATCGCCATGCTGAGCATCGCGGGTACGTTCAATAGTGATTTGTGGTGTGATGTCTGAGTTTAGAACACCGTCTGCTGTTAGGCATTCAATCGCGTTTAGCAGGAGTTCCTCTAATATTTTTTTCATTACTTCATTGTATAGTTAAATCGGATAAACATTAGCACATTATCCATGAAAATTAGCGGATTATCCATTCAAACAATATCAATATAAATCGACGGGGTCGACATCTAAGGACCAGCGTATTTTTTTTGCTTGTTTAAGTAAAGAAATGGCAGGGATTAGAGTATCTAATAGGGCATGTAATTCTTGCCGCTTGGGGTTTTGAAACAGTAATTGAAAGCGATAAAGACCAGCACGTTTGGCCATGGGTGCGGATACAGGGCCTAATATTTGCGTGAGTCCGTGATTATGTTTTGCGATTAAGCCGGTGAGTGCTTCAAAGAATTGCTGGGGTTTATCGGTATCAACCGCTTGTACGCGTAATAAGGCTTGATAACTAAACGGCGGTAGAGCGGCGGTTTTTCGTTCTTGTAAGGCCGTTGCGGCAAACTGCCGGTAGCCTTGTTTGATTAAAGTGACCAATAAAGGGTGTTCCGGTTGTCTTGTTTGTAGAATCACTTGGCCGGGTTTTTCGGCACGACCCGCACGACCAGAGACTTGTACAATCATTTGGGCGAGTTTTTCGGCGGCATGAAAATCAATACTAAACAAACCACTATCGACATCTAAAATAGCCACTAAGGTGACATTCGGAAAGTGATGGCCTTTAGCCAACATCTGGGTGCCTAAAATAATATCAACCTGTCCACTGTTAATTTGGTTTAGATAATTTTCTAATGTGCCTTTGCGTTGGGTGGAATCACGATCTAAGCGCACACTGATTTTATCTTTAAACAGGTTAGCTAAGGTTTTTTCTACTCGTTCGGTACCTAAACCTAAAGGCGTTAACTCGCCGGTTTTACACGCGGGACATTGCCGTAATAAAGTATGTTCTTGGCCACAGTGATGGCATTTAAGTTGGGCGTCGTCGTAATGAATCACCATGTTGGCATCACAGCGTTGACAACGCGCTACCCAACCACAACTGTGACAAATTAAGGTGGGCGCAAAACCGCGTCTATTTAAAAAGAGTAAGACTTGTTCTTTTTTAGCGAGGGTTTTGTGCATCTCAGTCACTAAGGCTTCGGAGAGTCCATCTTGAATCCGTTTATTACGGATATCCATTAAGTATACATGAGGCGCTATTGCACTTCCGGCCCGTTCGGGTAAGTGTAATAACTGATAGCGTTGTTTTTCGACGTTATACAAGCTTTCTAAAGACGGGGTGGCAGAGCCTAAGATGACTGGTATGTGCAAGAGTTTTGCTCGGACTACTGCGATATCCCGTGCGGAAAACCGAAAGCCTTCCTGTTGTTTAAAAGACGTATCATGTTCTTCATCTAAGATGATTAATCCGGGTTTTTTAAGTGGCGTAAATAAGGCAGAACGGGTGCCTAACATGATAGAGCAAGCCCCTTGTTGCATTTGTAACCAGGAAATTTGGCGTTGCTTGTCGGTTAGTTTGGAATGAGACAGGGCAATACTGACCGCAAAGCGTTGTTTGAAGCGTTCTTCTAATTGCGGCGTTAAGGTAATTTCTGGGACTAAGATTAAAACTTGTTGGCCACGCTCTAATACCGCTTGAATAATCTGTAAGTAAACTTCTGTTTTACCACTGCCGGTCACGCCTTCTAAGAGAAACACGCCAAACTGTCCTAGGCTGTTATAAACGCGATCAATCGCCTGTTGTTGTTGCGGATTACAGGTTAAAGGTGTGTTGCGAATAATGGCTTTAGGGTTGGAAGGTTTGGTTTCGGTTAATTCGGCTTTAATTAAGCCTTTGGTGATTAACTCATTTACCGCGGTGCGCCAGTTGTTATTCCATGCACTGAGGTCGGTGTCTGATAAATAATGGGCGCTACTTTGAAATTTATCAAACACGCTTTGTTGTTTAGGACTTCGCTTTAAGGTGTTGCTGTCGGTAGTTTGTCCTAACTCAGTGAGGGTGTAACGTTTTTCAGCTTTAACCGCAAGGGCTTTGCCTTGGCGCAGTGCGGTTGGAAAAGCGGTGCTAATCACTTCGCCTAAGGGGTGATGATAATAATGACTGGCCCATTGTAATAAGCGCAGTTCTTTAGCAGAGAGTAAAGATTTATCATCTAAGATGCGCAGTACGGGTTTTAATTTATCGATACTTAAGTCACTGTGGGTACTGATTTCAATCAGGAAAGCAGTTTTCTTACCTTTTCCAAACGGCACTTCTAAACGCACCCCCGGTTTAATCATGTCCAGATTAACGCCTTCCGGGGCCAGATAATCAAATAAACGATAAAGAGGTACCGGAAGAGCGACTTTAAAAATCATCGGCGGTGTCGTCATCATCGGGTTAGCCAAATCGCTTCTTGTTCTAAAACTTTACCGTAGTGTTGGGATAATTGTCCCAGTTTAATAAAGTCATCTGTTAATAAGTCTAATGTGGTGAGTTTTTGAAAGGCGTTTTCAAAGACCTGACGCGTGTTTAACCATACTTCTGCATTACCGTAGCGGGGTAATTTATCTTCCCAATCGGGTAGCCAATAAAATTGTAAGTTCGTCTCAGGAGGCAGTGCTTGTTTTAAGCGCACATAGTTACTTAATCCCACGCCATCATAATCGGGAAATAAGATGATGGTATCCGCTCGTTTGTCGCTTGAAAACCAGTGTAATAATAAATCGGATAATTGTCCGCCATAATAAATAAGGCAACCGCTAAAGTCGGCAGGCAACCAGTCACATTGATCAAACAAAGCTTGATTTTCAACTAAGAGCAGAGGGCCGGTACATTGCCACCTTAAGTTTAGGTTGTTTACGATATCAACGGATATATCTATTTGAGGGATATCGGCTTTAATTTGCAGACTGGCTACACCAAAGCGTTCGGTTAACTCGGCTACTGGTAAGCAGTGGGTGTTATCTTGCCAAATGACAGAGGCATCCCACGCTTTCATAAGTAGATAGTAACAAGCGTGTCGGGTTTTGCCGGTTTTACTATTTCTATCTAAGCCGATATTACGACTGCGCTCTGGAATATCAGCCGGTAGGTCATTTACGTCTATCGGGTGTTGTTGGCGTAGATAGTTGAGAATACTTTGTCGATTAAGCACTTTATAAAGGGTGCTTCTACCTTGTTTAACCAGTTCTAGTAAACGGGTATCCCGAGCAAATTGTTCTAAGGCTTGTCGTTGCTTTGTTGTAAACGCAGACGCCGTTAAGGTTGGTTCATCCCCTGTTAGCAGACGCTTTAAGGCTTCTGTAAGTATGCTCATGCAGGTTCATTAGCCAGGTCATCAAGTGCTTCAGATGACAGGGGTTCTAAGATTTGCCAATTGATGCGGCTAATATAGTTTTTACCGTTTGTGGTACCAATCGGTACACAATAACGTGCGGTGATTTGAGGTTCTGGTGAAGCGAAGATTAGCGTAAAACCAAATTCAGCGGCAATTTCAATTAAGTTGCGTTGATTACGTTGATCTAAAGAGGCTGCCTCATCTAAGTAACAGGCGGTTTTAATCGCTTTGCGAGGATCTTGCATTTGGTTTAACATCGCTAAGCCGGTGATTAGTTTAGCCATTAATACGGTTCCATTAGAAGCGGCACTGTCCATATCTTCAAACTCGGCGGGGGCTTGATTTTCTTTAGCAATGATAAACACTAATCTGAATAAATGCTCTACTCGCAAACCGCCTCGCGCTTCACCTTCTTTAATGAGGATATCTTTAGCACGGTTAAGTTCTTTATCATCCAGTACAGTGTTTTGATCAAATAAATCAAAGGAATCCCCGGATTCGACTAATTCAGAGGTGGAGATTAAGATGTGTATGGCTTTAACCAGTGATTCTTCTTCTCGGGGTTCTATTTTAAACACCTTTAAATCTGATAATTGGCGTTTGTTAATCTTATGATTAAACTCGCGCATCCGACGTTTAAGGGTTTCTAAGCTGTCTCGTAAATCACGTAAAATTGCTGCGACTTGTACCACGGCAGAACGGGCTTTGCGTTCGATGGCGGCTTGTTCTTTACTTAAATTAGCGGTGTAAGCAAATAAGGCTTCGAGTTCTTGTTCAATAGAATCTTGGTTTTGAAATTTATTGACGCCGTCGATATGTAAATCACTCAATTGACGATGCAGTACATCATCTAAATCTCTGAGGCGGCGGCAATCTTTATTATAAATCTCAATATGATCCGCTAAGCTGGACATCACCCATGTAGCGGTTTCCATGTAGGGTATAAAGGGGAGTTGTTCCAGAAACGTAAACGGTGCTTGTTGATCTAAGCGTTGTTGCCGCGCTTGATGAATACGTTGGTGCTGATTAACGAGTTCTTTTTGGGCGCCTTTACTGTGTTCTTGTTGCTGGGTGAGATGTTTCTTCTGGTCAGACAGGTTGGCTTCTTCGTGTGTTAATTCCGCGAGCTTTGCTGTGCAGTCTGTAAGTTGTTGTTGTCTGGCTGACGATGTTTCTTGTAAAGATAGCCAGACTTGATAGTCTTTTATATCGGTATCTAAGAGGTTGATTTGTTGTTCTAAGCGAGTTTGTTCGGCTTTTTGTTTCGCTAAGGTTTCGAGCGTTTGCAGTAACTGTTGAGACTCGGCTAATTGTCGCGCGATATCATCCAGTTCTGTTTCCAGTTCTTGCGCGGTTTTAAGGGTTAGATTGGGTTCTAAAGACGATAAATCTAAGGATAAGCCTGGTAATGTTAACTGTTCTGCTGTTAAGTGCTTGTCTAGCAAAGCGGCAAAGCCTTGAAAGGCGGCGCCGTCTGTTAATTGCGCAGCAGTGTCTGTCCCTACGGGTAAGCTTAAAATCGCTTTAGCTAATAAGCGGGTCAGTAGTTCAAACTGATGAGTGGGTAATAAGCTTTGCAGTTGTAGATATAAATTATTATGCAGACTGGCTAATTGGTGTTTAAGCGCCTTATGCTCTTGTTCCAGTTTTGCAATCGTGCGTTTAATCGCGTCGGTGGAGGTTTGTTGTTCGGCATTTTTAATCACCCTAACCAACTCATCGCGTTGCTCTTGCAATAGTTCGCGTTGGGTTTGTAGTTGTTTTAAGTCACTGACAAACTCAAAACGAATACTGAGTTCTTGATGTTGTTGAGCTATTTTTTGTTGTTCTTTTAGGGTGGTTTCGACAACGGCTTGTTCTTTGTAAATAGCTTTTTGACGGCTTTCTAAGTTTTGAACCGTCAGTATTAAAGCCTGTTGTTGCTGAGTGAATTGGTCATTCTCTTTATGGTAGTACGCTTCCCACTCATTAAGGCTGTGTTCTAAGGTGGGGCGCCAAGCAATTAATTTGCCTCTTAAACTGCGTTGCTGTTGCTGACTGTCTTCCATGCTGGCAATACGCGCTTGATTGCGAAACACCACGTCATATTGGGATTTATCATAATTAACATCGGCAAAGGATTTATCCCACTCGTTTTTAAAATCTACGTTACGATCCTGTAAATCGTTTTTAAAGATTTCTAGTAAGTAGTTTTTAACTTCTCGACTGTCTAAACGATCTAAGCGTAAGGTTCGCGTTAAGATACGTTGGTAGGTGGCTGCTTGCGAGGTAAACTCTAAGGGGAATATGGTTAAATCTGGTTCATCGGAACGTTGTTTTTGTTTATTGCCATAGAGTAAAGCACGCAATTCTGCTTGTGGATAAATCTTGGCGGGTTTTTCACGTTCAAATAAGCGAGCCATTAATTTAGGTTGTGCGACTAACTTACCATCGTCTAAACGATAATCGTCTAGGTCAAGACTGCCTTGATAAGCGAAGTATTCATAATCATGACTTAAGCCTTTACCCACACAACCAATCACGGCCATGCCCGATGGCAATAAGATTTCTAAGAGGATGTAGGCACTGTTATCCGGAAAGTAAAAGCGTTTGGTGTTTTCAAAGCTGTGCGCTCCAAATTCCATGTGCTGCTTATTAAGGATTAAGAGAAATTGTAAGGCATTAATCAAACTGGTTTTGCCAGTATTATTAGGGGCAATGATAGAGACAGAATCATCCAGTGGTAATTCAGCACGACTATAACCCGCACTATTAAGTAAGACTAGCTTTTGAAAGCCATATTGAATAAGACTCACGGTTATTCCTGCGTCAAGATATTGATTTGATGATTTGTTTTTGGTTGAGAGGGTTTACCCTTCAACGTGTGATTTATGGTTGTATTTACTGCACTTGTACAGTCACGTGTTTCCCCGTTCTTTCCAGCATATCTACCAAGGCATCAATGGTGAATTTTCCTGTTTTCCCTCTCATAATATCCGAAACTCTGGGGCGGGTAACTTGTAATAAATACGAGGCATCCTCTTGTTTCAGTTCGTTTTCCTTTATCCATTCACTGAGTTGACACATCAATTGTGCTTTAATTTTAAGCTTACTGGTTTCTTGAGGACAAAAGCCCAAATCTTCAAAAACATTGCCGTTTTTTGACGTAACATGAGTAATAGATGTATCAATGTGAGTTATATTTTTCCTCATTTATAATGGCGCTATAACGGATTTTAGCAATATTAATATCTTTAGAGTTGGCCTTAAGGGAGGTACCTATCCAATAAATAGGCTTTTCGTCATTCATGTTTATTAATGTATATAATTTTATACAATCCGTCAATATACTTGTTAGTTGATGTTATTTTGTTTCCAATCATTTATCAGCGCAAAAGTATTGATGATGTTAATGAGCACTTGGAATGCTTAGCCAAGATTAAACGTTTAATCCCTTGTTATAAAGCACATCAGATATTAGGTGCGATTGCGGGCTATGAGTATTGCACCATCAACTTCACTTTCGGGTATTGCCACTAAATCTGTTAATTCTTTTTGCATAGATTTAGATATTTTTTTCATGCCTTTGCCTAGAAATATATTGTTACATTAGAGTACTTATAGCATTGTTATAGTACGAGCATCTAAATAATTAAACTTGGGTTTTTATAGGCATAAACCCCTTACTAATGGCACAATAGCCTTTATTTCCTCCAAAAACCTCCGCGTAACGCGATAATCTTAAAGGGACAGCATGATCACCGGTGAACTCAGAAGCCAAGTCGATAAAATATGGGAAGCATTTTGGACAGGGGGCATTAGTAATCCACTCACCGTTATTGAGCAATTCACCTTTCTACTCTTCCTACGCAGACTGGATGAACAACAGCTATTAGCCGAAAAGAAAGCCAATCTAATCGGAATCAGTGTTCAAAACCCCATTTACACAGAAGCCCACAAAAAGTTTCGCTGGCATACCTTTAAGCATCTAGACCCAGAAGCCTTATTCGCGCTGTTTACCCAACCGCAAGCTGATAGCGGAAATCTCACCACCTTTGAGCACATGAAACAGCTCGGCAGTGATGTCGGCGTGTTTGCTAAGTTCATGAAGGGGGCCACCTTTATGATTCCCACGCCTAGACTGTTAGATCAAGTCGTGCAGATGATCGATAAAATCCAGATGGATGATAGAGACACCAAAGGCGATCTTTATGAATACCTGCTCTCTAAAATAGCCACTGCCGGCACTAACGGCCAATTTAGAACCCCACGGCATATCATTAAAATGATGGTCGATATCATGCAGCCCACTCAAGAAGATACCGTGTGTGATCCAGCCTGCGGCAGTGCCGGTTTTCTGGTAGCGACGGGGGAATATGTGCATGAGAAACACCCTGATTGGTTTAATGATCAAACCTTTAGAACCCACTACAACAACGCCATGTTCACAGGGTTAGAGTTTGATAGCACCATGTTAC
>CAIPDT010000025.1 GCA_903863905.1 uncultured Methylococcaceae bacterium | reverse complement strand
TTTAATCAGTTTAGAAGTAATTGCCTTAATTTGGTTAAAAATAATTACAGAACTTAACATGCTTAGAGTAATTCCTGTATTAATTTCTCTCTTATATCATCAGGCAAATCTTCTTTATGTATTTCACCATTTATTAGACTTTGAAGTAAGACATTAGCTGATTGTATTTCTGAAGCAGTTTTTTTACGCTTTTGCGCAGTCATATCTCGATTAACGATGCTTAATTTTTCACGTTCTGCAGCGGTAGGGTATGTAAATTTAAGCTCAAAATTATTGTTTTTTACGTGTTCAAATTCTTGTTGTAATGCCTGCATGTTCTGTCCATACCCTAATACACGCACCCATGCTTTACTTCGAGTTAGTGCAGTAAATAACATATTTCGTTTTTGAGTGATATTAACAGCATCAAAACATTCCTGGGCGTTAATGATATAAACCATAGAGGCTTCATTACCTTTAGCTCGATATATCTGCGTAAATACAACCGCATTATCTTTAAAAAACTCGTCGGGAGTCGTTGTTACACCGGCTAGATTAGAGTTTATCCCTTTACTAAACAATTCTTCCCTTATTGTGCCAACGGCTCGTTTTGCGGTGTAAGGTTCAGGGTGAATGACCATAATGTCATCTAATTTTAATTCATCCTCAGTAACATTCTTTTCAATCTCAGCTATTAAATAAGCAATTTGTTCGGCATCATTATTAAAAGTTTTAAATGTAATGAGATCATCAATAGTTGAGTGTTCTTCTAAAAAGCCAGGACTCGATTTTTCATCGCGACTTAAAGTGACTGACTCACCATCTGCTAATTTTCCGTCTTTAACCTTGTAACCTACATCCTGCCAAAGTTGATGCCGATCAAACATCTGTATAAGTCCTTTTTTTCTGTAAATGCCAAACCCTAAAGCATGAGCTGTAGCTAATATAGGTTTAGAGTTGCGATAGCACACATCTAAAACAATATCTTGCTTAGGTTTCCCTGGAGTATTGTGTAAAGAAACAAGTGGTTTCTCATTAATATCTAAGCCAAATAATTCTTCAGGTGATGGCATTTGTTTATTACTGATATTTTGTAATTCATCGTAGGCATAGACCAAACGTTTAGGTTGGCTTAAAATTTGATAACATAACCGTAAAAAATAAGGGGAAAAATCTTGAGCTTCATCTACCAAAACAACATCATAATATTGCTGAAATGATTCGATTTCGTTGTAAGCTTTTTCACAAGCCACATCAAATCCTTTTCCATAACTTTTTGCCATTAATTCTGCTGTCTTGAAATCGAAATATTCAATGTTATGTTTCAGACATAATTCATAATAGATTCCACGTATTGAAGGACTACCCCAAGCATGAATAATATCAATTTTATTCCAATCAGGTTCTTCGTTAGTATGCTCTAAAGTGAATAAGGTAATAAAATGTTTGAGTTGATTTTTGAGTGATCTACTGTTGAACGTAACAGCAATATGCCAATCAGGATTTTTTGCGTGTAAATAGGCTACTTTTAGCGCCAGTACAATGGTCTTCCCTGAGCCTGCTAAACCTCTGATGCGTTGCACACCTTCAACGGTCTCAATAACAGCGGTACTTTGTTGTCTGTCCAAATTAGCAATAGATTCCTCTAGTTTCTTTAACTTAGCTCCTTTTGAGTCTGTTTTTTTAACATAGCCACGTTTATTTCTATTTCTAATCGTTGTAATGGACTGAATAACAGAAATCAATTTTTGATACGTCTGATTGTCATCCCATTTTGTAGCATTCAAAAAACCTGTTAAATCATCCTCAGTAACCAAAACAGGGTATTCAGACTTTATATCTGAGCGTCCTATCCAAGCTGATGCAAACGTGGCAACATTTAATTGAACAGCTAAACCTTTTTTCTTATTTAAATCATTATGCTGCTTTAGTTTGGATTCTAATTTTGTGTAGTTTTCATCTTGTATGTCAGAGATATTTATCGTGTTGTCATAAATACCTTCAATAAGATGAAAAATAATGGCTCCATGCTGATCAGAAAGAAATAAGGCATCAATTGGATAGCCACCCTCTATCGTACCAATAATGGGATAGCCTAAATACAAGTAACCGTCTATATCGGTTCTTGCTTCAAAATAATCGGCTAATTTTTGACTACTAACGGGTTTGCCAGTACCACCTCTAACAACAATCATTTTTTAACCTTCCAATAATATTTAATGTTCATTTTTTATATGTGAGCTTATAAATCGTTGAGTCCTAAGCCAATCTCTGATTACGCATCCGCGCTACCAATATCTCCGCTACATCACGCACTTGACTGTCTCTGGTTTTAGCGGCGATAAATTCGGTGATGTCGATTAACAAGGGGCGGGCTTCCAGAAAGTTAGCGATATCGGAATGCAGGTAATCTATCACGGTTTGTGGTTCTTTATCTTGTAGCAGTTGTTGTAAAGCAATGATGAGCTTGCCTAAGTAAGTGGGGCCGATTTCTGTACTGTCACTTAAATCTCGTGAGCTGAATTCTGCTATGCATTTTAAGCGGGCCTTGTTGGGCGCCATGCTCGCCATAAGTTTGGTGTAATCCCCGACATGAAAGGCTTTGGCGAAGTTTTGGTAGTTATCCAGTTTTGACGCGCCGGTGGTTTCTATGTCCAGCATCCGTAGATAAAAGCGTTGGATGCCTTTGGTAGCAGTCCAGGTGTCGGGCTGTAAACCTTCGGGAATTAGCAGGCTGTTGGCGGCTTCCGAGGCTTGTTGCACGATTTCATCGACCACGGTGACTTGGCCTTTTTGTCGTGGGCGCAAGGCGAAGGTGGTGGCATCTTCGTCACCGATGTGGGTGTAAGCGGTTAAGACTTTCAGCGCGGCGGCGTAGCCAGCCATTTGTAAATCGGAGTCGTTGAATACCGGTTCGCCGAGTTTGTTTTTTACGTCAGCGTTTAAATGCAGCATTTGAGTGATTTGCGCTTCGACTTCGCGGCGCACGGCGGGCAGGATTTTTTGTTTAAAACCCGGATTGTCGCCTGCCGGACGTTTGCGCAGCATAAGTATGACGGTGCCTTGCACATAACCGCCTTTTTTGAGTTCTGAGGTGGTTTCGGTGGCGATATACCAAGCCGCGACGACTTGTAAACCGGCCGCCCAGAAAATACCGACCATATCCGACCAGACGTTGGTGTCCTGATGGGTAAACATCACGCATTGCATGCCGTTGTCGGACATGTGCAGAGTCATTGCCGTGTAGGCTTCAATCATGCCGCGTCGGAAATCATCGCCGCTGCCTTTGATGGCTAAAGCGCGACGTGAATCCCATACCCATTCGTTGAAAGGCGCAGGTGGATTTTTGCGTAACCAAGCGATGAAGTATTCAGTGATTTCGTGGTAATGGACGGCATCGGCGTAGGGTGGATCGGTGATAAACAGATCACAAACAGTATCGATATTAAATGATGCATGTGTTTTAACGTCGCAATTAGTACTTATTAGATATTCTTTTAATGGCGTTGTGTAAATAGAATCAAGGCTTGCCCATGAGCGAGAGGCAAAATTGTATAGAGTATTTAAAGCCTGATTTGAAAAAACATTGGTAGGAACTTCACGCCCGCCGCCTTGACTATGAGCATTAGCAACTGACCATCGGGTTAAGCGCCCAGCATAATCAGTTAACGTGGCAAATTTTAATCGAAGATAAGAACTTGCTAAAGGAGAACTAAGGTTTGAATAGTTATTGAATAAGCTAAAAAAATGGAGTTGTCTTACATTAAACAACTGATGCCAATACATCCAACCGCGTTCTCGAATTGGCTGGTCGGTGTTATATCCTGACTCAATCATCATATCCGGCACTAAGCCTTGTTGCTGCCATTGCTCAAAATTTTCAGCAACGATGTTTTCAACTTGGTGTTCCCGAACTAAATCTTGTTCTGTTGTACCAGCAAAAAATGTGATGTTCGTTTTTTTGTCCAAGCTGTCGGCAGTAATCCATTGAATGCAATACAGTCGTTCCTGAAAAATATCATCAGGGCGTGGATTGAACTCGTGTTTTTCCCAGCGGCGTAGACGGTTTTGGTTGTTACCGTCGGTATCTTTGTAATCGCCACGCAAGGTTTTAATCGGCGTGCTGTAGGTTTTTTGGAGTACAAAGCCAGGTTTGTATTCCGCATTATCCGTTTCATTCGCTGCCGTTTCCTTGTCCAGCGTATAAGTCATGCAGCCATTCTGCACGGTGCCTAGCTCTGCTTGTTGCATTTCTTCAGGCGATACGCCACTGACAATAGCTATATCAAAGCGTTTTTTCTCAAAGTCGGGGATGAGTTTTGCCACCACGTTGCGTGTTTTTGAAATCACCCAACTGGGTGACAACGGCACCATCCAGCCGGTTTCTGGACAACGAGTTTCCAGACAATACAAGTAGGCTTTGGCGCGATTGCCTTGGCTGTCATGTTCTATGTCCAATTCAGTAATTTCTGCATCAACCGCCGCCGCGACTTCACGTTGTGCTTGTTCTATTTCGGCACGTTTTTCTGGTGATGCACCGATGATATTTAACGCGCCCCAGGTCAGCATACAAGCAATGGGGTTTAAATCCGAGGCATAGACATCACAGCCTAATCTAGCGGCTTCAAAGGGTATAGAGCCGCCGCCACTAAAGGTGTCACCTACTTTGGGTCGATGACCAAAACGCAGCATACCCAGTTGTTCAACCAGTTCCTGATGGGAATATGCGTTAATACCCAAATGTTGATAATGACTATTCACCGCTTTCCAAATGGGCGCATATAAAGCCTTTTGATCCAACTCTTCCGGGCGTTTGCTCAATGCTGCACGAGCTTCGTAAGTGGGCAGCTTATCTAGCATTTGTAGGTATAAAAACAACTTGTCTTCATCAGCCAAATCCCGTTGCCAGCGAATACTAATACCTCGCTCATCACTATCAAACGGAGTTCTCCAAGTATCAACGGCTTCTGTTGTCAGGTCATCCGTTTTAATAGTGTAAGCGAAATAATCCCAGGGATTATTTAATTCTAGGCTTTGGACAATTTCCTTAGGCTTAAAGGCATTATTTGCTAAAGCTCGCCGCGCCAAACCGCCTTTATCAAAGGCCATTAACTGCTCGTAGATTTCCAGATCTTTTTCGGCATCCTCAGTAGGCGGTAATAAGCTACCCAAGACTATCGCTCTGACTAGAATTAACGGCTTACGACCTTTCCAATAAGAACCCAACGCCGTTAAGGTTTGCCCCGCACCCGCTTTGCGCTCCCGTTGCGATTCAAAGGACACTTTCTGCGCCGGAAAAACCGATTCAATCAGGGCAGGGGTGTGTTGTAGGACAAAGGGGGTGAGTGTGGTCATTAAGTACCTGAAAAGTAAATTTTATTAGTTTGGATGGTCTGTTCGCTTTCTTCGTTATTCCTAGCACAATGGGCGCTAGAAAACAGTTTATGCTTGATAAACCTCGTCATGGTTGCCGATATTAACCAGAACAATTTCCTTTTCAGTAATGATCATTTCCAGCGTTATTCGATAGCTGAGGTTGATCGATACTGAGTGCAAGGCACTCAACTTACCTTTCAAAGGGTGCAATCGCAGGGAGGGGTGGTAGGGATTTTGAGCCAGCAATAGCAGGGTTTTTCTATACTGTTCTTTTAATTCGGGATGTTGCTTTGCAAAGCGCTGAGCACGTTTTTTGTAGCTGTCGGCAAATATCAGGCTGTAGCTCATTCTGTAAATAGCGCGGTTACATGATCATCAATACTTTCTTGACTAAACCGGCCAGCCACGAGATCTTGTTGCGTTTCATAAAGTGCGGCTTCCAATTCCATTTCGCGTAGGTAGTGGTAGTGATCAATCCGCATCACTACAAAAGACTCTTTGCCTCGGACGGTAATCATGGCCTCTGGTTGATTGGCAAGGCTTTCTTCCAAACAGGCAATGCCTTTAGTTTTTAAATCGTTTGCTGTAATCATTTAAGTAACCTGATAAATAATGTGATTAACTATACGATTAAGTACATTGGACGTCAAATAAATTAAGTTGCTTATGTCATGTGGAATGCGCAACTATTCTGTGTCATCTTCAAACACTTCGCTTAGATCAATCTGGCAATCAGGGAATAACTGTGGCGTGGCGATATCTTCGCCAGAGTACATAGCAAGTAGTTGGTATTTTTCGGTATCTTCATCTAAGACAAACTGATGGACGGCTTTTTCACCGGGGTAAACTAACCAGTATTCTTTAACGCCGCTCTCTTGATAGAGTTGGTATTTAAGCTGCATCTCTTTTTTAGAATTACCCCTAGACAAGATTTCTATAACCCAATCAGGCGAACCTAAACAACCTTTACTATCAATTTTAGTTTGGTCGCAAATTACGCAGATATCAGGCTGAACGACGGAATAAATATCTTTATTTGCTACGATGGATTTTTTACGGTCAACTAAGCGCACATCAAAAGGCGCAGCGAAAGCACGACATTTTTTGTTTTTAAAAAAAATAAATAATGCACCACTTAAGCGCCAAGAAATACTCTGATGCTCAGAACTAGGAGCAGGGCTCATCGCCATAATTTTGCCTTTAATCAGCTCAATAGCACCATCAAACTGCCAAGACAAATAATCAGCGTAGGTGTAAGTGCTGTTTAAATCCAATTGTGATAGATCGGTCATTTTAGTCATATATCACCTTGTGGCGTGTTTTTAATTGATAGGGTAGGCTCAGAAAGTTTAAAGCTCAAAATCAAACAAGCTTAGTGTACCATTGCTAGTGTCTTTTGAGGCTTGCAGTGTTACCGTTTGGGTCGCTTGCTTTAAAAATTCATTTTGTGCGACATCACCCAGCGCATGACGCAATGCTAATCGCCAACCTTTGACTCCATCATTAATACTGCCGGTCGTCATGGCGGTCATGCCAAATAACCACCAACGTTCTTCAGGGCGTAAAGCCAGCCAGTTACGTACGGCAATCGGAATGTGGTCTAACTCCATGCCTTCAATGGCCCAGGCCAGTACGCAAAGTTCTTTACCTAATAAACGATCAACTGGATTGGCACCAACTACCCAAGCAGAGGTTTTTAGCTGACGCTCCTTAAGCCTGACATTAAAGGCTCGTTGGACTTCACTGCGGATGGCTGTCCAGCGTGGCCGTTCTAAGATACACCGTGCTATCTGGCTTTGGCTTTGATCGTGGCTTTGTAGCCCTAAGTTTTCGACAATACTCACCGCGCCGGTATTGTTGCGCGGTATTTCTATAATGAAATGGTGCGGGTCACTGGTCGCAGGCACGCCAAAACCCAAAGTCGGGTGTAGGATGGTTTTGGTGGCGGTTTTTTTTCGGGTGGTCATGGTCTAAGCTTCTTGTATCACATCACCAGGCTTTAGTTGCAAGCCGCTAAGTTCGGCAAATTCTTTACAAGCATAACCATCACCAAATTGGATGCCACCATTAATAGTGATGCTGATTTGGGCTTGATCGTCATTCAGCACTTTACGCATGGTATTAATGGTTTGTTCTAGCATTTGCACAGTGACTTCACGTTCGTGGAAGCGTATTTGTACGGTATTTTCTCCGTCACCAATTAACACACAAACCCCTTTTAATTGGGTGGTCTCACGATCTCTAAAACGATTAATGATGCCAAAGACTTTTTCTGTATTATCAAGGTTGATACGTTTGCTGTCTTGTAAGCGTGCCGGCTTATGGTCATCTATTTGTACTCGTGTATCGCCGCTGGCTGGAATACTGAAGCTTGCATTTTTACTGGCGGCCCCGGCTTTGGCAAATACCAAGAGCTGCAAGGCTTCTGTGCCGACTTCAAAAGGTGCTTCGTAACGATCACCTTCTTTAGGGTTTGAACCATTCACGCTGTAATAAACTTCAGCGGCTGGGCTTACCGATAATTCAATGCGGCGTTTGTCGCTGGCGGCATGTAGTTGATGGCGAATAATTAAGTCGGCAAGCCACGGCTTGGGTTCACCTATTTCATAGTGCCCATCGTTATCAACGGCCAGAAAATAAAGCGTTGCGGCGTTTGTGTGAAAGTTATCTAAGTCTGTCACCACAGGATCAGATGTTGTGACCGTAGGATTTTGTGAATAATGAATAACGGGGCTTGCGCCGCAATTGCGAGGCGTTAACATTAATATAGATTCGCCGGTCTCTTTGTTGATGCCTTGTGGCGCAATATTGACAGTGGTTTTTTCTTTTGGAAAAGGGCCTTTTTCAATATAACCATCTTCACCCAAGCGCCAGCGAACTTGTCTCAAGGCTTCGGTTTTGAGCATGTCCATGCCAGCACTGCCTGGCATCCAAGGCCATTCTGGATTAGTTTTTGCGTGCATCACTACATCTTTCCATGGTGTGCGACGGTCGCGTTCTGGCCAGAGATAAGCTTCGGCTTGGGCAAGATAGTTGTTGATGTCCTCTTTAACGTCTAGTGCTAATTTATAATTAGCGCGTGGGCTAGCGAGTAATTCTTCAATTTGTTTTTCTGCTGATTGCTCGCCTGTTCCTACTTTAAGGCCATTATCAATAGTAACCATCAACAGAACATCATCTCCGGAGTTTTCATCTTTACCCGGAAAATATAAACGATTATAAGCACCGGACAAGGCTTTCATAAAACGCTGTTCAGCGTCTTCTAAGCGTTCACGAGCTTCTTGAAAGAGAGTGTCGCCATCGCTGAGATGCTTAACAATTTGCTCAATGGCGTAAAGTTCACGCAGTCGTTCTTCAACGGCATCGGCAAAATGACTGTCTTGTCCTGAAAGAACCAGTAAGTTATTTTTCTCTTGCTGAAACAGGAAGAAATTATTGAGTTGTTGGGGTGGTAGTTTGCCATCAGGACGTACCACTAACAGCAATCTTGTGCCCGTTAAGCGAATATCATCCAGTAATGGCAGCGCTTTAATGTCTTGGTAGGCGGCTTTGCTAACGGGTTGCAAAATGCCGGTTAAACGATTGATCAGCGCTTGGTCGATTTTAGGTTGTGGAATATCACGCGCATTACGTTCAATTTTTCGGGATAGGTTTTCGGTATCTCTAATAAAATAACGTTGTTCTTCGCGATGGATATACCAAGCATGTTCTTTTAGCTTTTCTAGGGCGGTAATAAATTCGTCTGGCTTGCGGTTGGGTGCAGCTAAAAATTCAATAATTTCGCCTTCAGTTAAGCCGATACGACCGCCGACGGCCCGAGATAAAGAAGAGGCTAATAATAAAGTGCTAACTTGGGTGGCGGCATCACTAGATAGTTGCTCATCAATAATTTCTGCAACGGCACTGCCGGCATCGCAAATATCATGACTCATGGCAGGTTGTAGCGAGGGTGCAATTCTAGCAATTTCATCTTTGACATCTAGGTCATTGATATTGAGATGCTGGGAGCCCACTAAATAAACATCGTCTAGGCTTCTATCTTCCACACTTTTGAGCAGACGGGCGGCAAATTGCATTAAACCGCGTGTTTGCCGAAAGCCTTCGTTTTCTTTAAACAGCGCGACCAAATGTTTAAAAGCAGGGTGAAAAGGGTAGGTCTCGCGTACTTGTTCAGCGATTTGTTCTATGCTGGTGGCGGTAATGTAGCCACCATCGGTTGCCGCTTTAATACGCTGGGCATATTCTTCGGCGACATCGTTGATAACACTGTCATCCGGCAGACTGAGTATCAGGCGTTTTTTAAGAATTTCGTAAATCTCATTACCCGCCAGTTGCACGGGCGTGATGGTTTTGGCTTGGCGGCGAGTTTCTTGTTGTAAATTGGTGATGGCTTCTGTTAAAGCTTTAGTTTGGGTGCTGTAACTACCGGACAGGTTGGCAATGATGATACAGCAGTTATCAAGCTCTAATGCTGCGCTTAATAAACAACTGATTGAATAAGTCACTCTGTTGGCCAAAGTGCCATCGCCCATGACTTGAGTGCTGGCATTATCAAGATAAGGTGGCAGTTCGTCGATCATGATCAATGTTGGCTCATTGCCGATAATGGCTTTCCACGTTGCTTGATCGACACTTTTAGGGCCATTGATCCAGTAAGGTTTTATGGCTTCTTCTTGACCTAATTGGCTGGCAATATCACCCCAAATAAAATTGTCGGGGTTATTGCGGCCGTTGAATGCGGCAATTCTGGCTTTGCCAAAATCAATTCGTTCAGCCAGATCGGCAGGGAGTATTTGCTGACGTAATTCTGGATGTCTTGCCAATAAGCCAAAAGCAATCATCATGTGGGTTTTACCACCCCCCATGGCTTGAGTGAGTTCAAAAACGGCTTGATCGGATTGGCCTGACAAGCGCAACATGCCTTCACGAAATAGCTGTTCCATGCCCTGAGTGACGTAGTTTCTAGCAAAGAACTCTTGTCCATCACCTTCATCTTTAATCAGATCAGCTAAGTTTTCAATAGCCTGTGACATTCGATAGTCACGAATAATCGGGTTAAAAACACACGCCTGTTTTACCGTTTTGATCATGTTCCCTGTTCCTTAAGTTACTACTATTGGCGGTTATAGGCTGTTACATACTTGAATTTATTGATTATTATAGCTTAAATAGTGCCTGAAAGAAAACGCCTGTTTTCAGCAACGCTCCAGCCAAATTATTTACGTACGTGTTGAATTTTCGCCTTTAAGTTCTTTGTTGTTCTCACTGAACTGCGCTAATTGGCCATATTGGACTATCTTCGTCAATCTCAGAACACAGGTATCCACAAAACGCCTTAATTCGTTGTTATTTTAGTGAATTGAAGTTATTTTGGTTATAAGCAATCAATTCGAGTTCCTGGTCTTAATAAATGTCCGGATCATGGCATCGATGGTTTCAAGCATTATGTGTCTCTGACCAAAGAGGCTCATTAAAAATACACATACAAAAAGGAGGACAGAAACAATAACACCAGCCAACTTACCGCGATTAACACCGAACGATTTCTGGCTAATCCCACCGCATAAGCCGCTTTAAGTAAATTGTTACTCCCACTCGCTAACATAACCGCTGAAACAATCGCCGAATCAGTCACCGTAAACTTACCGCCCAACAGCGATAGAATAAACGGATCGATATCTGTAAAACCGACAATCATAGCCAAAAACTTCAGCCCATGACTACCAAACTGTTGCGTGACATAGTTTGTTAAAAAAGCAAACACGACAAATAACAAGGCAAACACAATAGCGGTCGATAGCTCCAAAGGATGCTTTACTTCTCCAGCCTCATGAAACTGGGTCACCTGTGTTTTAAGCGTTAAGAGCACCACAATAATGATTAAAGAAATACCTATAATAATAGAGAAAGGAATGAATAATTGCTGAGCAACCGCCCTATCAAATACAAAAATAATAGCCAACAATCTTAGATACATCATCGTGGTGGCCATAATTAAAGACGCAGAAACCTTATGCCCAAAACTACTTCCTAAACTATTGGCCTGACGACCAATCACCACAGTCGCCGCTGTACTAGAATAAAGACCACCTAAAAACCCAGTAATCAATAAACTGCGACTTTTAAAAAAATAGGTATTAACTAAGTAACTGAGATATGAAAAACCCGACACAATCAAAACGGCCAGCCAAACGCGGTAATACGTCACCGGTAACATGGGCGCAATAGGTTGATCAGGTAATAACGGCAGGATAACGCCTGAGATAATAAAAAACTTGGCTAAGGTCGCTATTTCTTCATTAGCAAGTTGATCTGAAAACCGATGAATCAAGGTCTTTTCACTTAAAATTAAGATTAAGACCACAACAAATAACACCAAGAACCAACTTGGAAACACACTAGCGATCGGGCCTATCAAATAAATCAATAGCGCAAATATCGTACTAAACAATGAAAAATGCTTAGTATCTGATAAGCGCCAATAAAACACTAATAACAAACTAGCCAACACCCCTAATCCAACTGTAAACAATTGCTTACTTGAATCTAACGTGTATAAAACAAATCCTAAAACCCCAATCAAAACAAAGGTTCGAGTACTGCCAAAGTTAAGCTTATATTCGTTAGCTTGATGATAGGATCTAAACTCCAACCCCACCACAAAAGAAAAGGCCACCGTCATAATAAATTGCACTAACAACGGCGGTATTGCGTTATAAATTTCCATTATATAGATGGCCCAATCAAAGTGTTTACGCGAATCGTTCTATCATTTTTTCGGCTTGTTCCGCAAATTGTTCCAGATCGCCTTTTTTAACCTTATCGACAGGAATCACTAACGCAGTAGTCAAGCTAATATAGATATAAACATAGCGCTTACCATATTCAACTCGCACTAAATCCCCCCACGGCATTTTATTTTTACCACTGGGTGATTTTTCTAATAAGAAATTAGGATTAGCGGGATCAATGCTGAGCGTATACAAGCCAAACATGTTCTTTTTTTCTTTGGCAGTATAGTTTTTAAGGATCTGCCGACGTAAATCCAACATCATTATCTTAGGTGACAATATCGCCCATAATGCGGCCATGGCTACGATATAACCTGATGATAGGGTATCTCCATAATAAAAATAATAGAAACTGCCAATAATCCCCATTACACCCGGCACAACCCAACGGTTTTTCTTAATATTGTGCTGTATCTCATCATTTCTCATGAATTGTATTTCATTAAAATGGATTAAATCTTCTTCGCCAAACTCATATTCTACTTCAAACATAATCTTATTCTTTTTCTAGTTTTAAAATGTTAGTGCATTTTTATTTTGGTATAAACGCTACGTCTAAAGGCATTAGACATTGTTAACATGGCGGTTCTAAAATAACCATGAATCGCTACCTGATGCATTTTATACAGTGATAAGTAAACGATTTTAGCAATAAAACCCCCTACACTCACTGTCCCCATCAAATTGCCCATTAAATTACCCACCGTCGTGTACTTTCCTAAGGACACTAAAGAACCATAATCATAATAAACAAAATCTACCAACGGCCGACCTTTAAGTCGATTAGTGATTGATTTAGCCAGTGCTGAGGCCTGCTGATGTGCCGCTTGCGCTCTTGGAGGCACATTACCCGGATGACCTGGCCAAACACATGCCGCACAATCGCCCATCGCAAAGATGTCATCATCACTGGTTTTTAAAGTGCTATCAACCACCAATTGATTAAGGTGATTTGTTTCAAGCCCATCTAAACCCTTCATCCAATCGGGCGCTTTAATACCGGCCGCCCATACTTTAAGGTCCGCTTCTATAAACTCACTATCATGCGTGCTGATACCTTCACGATTTATCTCAACGACTCGACGCCCCATTTTAAGGCTCACGCCTAAATTGGCAAGTTGTTGCTGAGTCGCTGCCGCTAATTTAATCGGTAACGCGGGTAACAATTGCGTCGCCGCTTCAATAATCGTTAACTTAACCGTACTCTTCTCATTTAAGCCATAAATAGCCAGTACATTAGTCACTTCGTGTAATTGCGCGGCTAATTCAACCCCAGTGGCTCCAGCCCCGACAATAGCAATCGACAGCGGTTTAACATTCACGGGATCTTTGCCAATATAACTTTTTAAATACGATTCAAACAATTGTTTCTGAAACTTAAACGCTTGAGATGTCGTGTCTAAGAACAAACAATGTTCAGCAACCCCTTTAATATTAAACGTATTACTGACACTACCCACCGACATCACTAACGTATCATATTTAAAAGTACGCCCAGGAATTAATTCTTCCCCTTGATCATTAAGCGTTGGACTGACCACAATCTGCTTCTTTTTCCGATCTAAGCCTTCCATGCGGCCTAATCTAAAAAAGAAATGATTGCGATGTCCCTGAGGCAAATACTCGACTTGTTCAGATTCGTCCAAGGTTCCAGCCGCCACTTCGTGTAATAAAGGCTTCCAAATATGGGTAGACGTCGCATCAATTAACGTCACTTCAGCCAAACCCGGCTTACCTAATTGACGACCTAAACGCGTGGCTAATTCAAGACCTGCCGCGCCACCACCCACAATTACTATTTTATGTTTTTCATTTGTTTCAACGGCCATTATCCTCACCCCTCAGTTTTAGACAGCATAACAATACCTGAAATGCAGATCGCAGTCACCGATTTTACACCACAATAAAAATATCCCTATCAATAAACACCACACACGTATCGTAAAGGATTTAATCAGCTAAAAAAAAACCCGTTCAATGAACGGGTTTTTTAACAACTCACTGCATAAATCTAATTAAATGGCTTAACGATCAGCACCTAACTATTATTTAGCATTTAAAGGTTGTTGTGATTGACCATCGACTTCTAATTGAACGCGACGGTTATTTGCACGACCTTCTTCAGTGGCATTAGAACCAATTGGACGTGTCCAACCATAACCACGTGTCGTTAATTTAGGTGAATGTGTGCTAGAAACTAAATATTTTTTAACGGCCACCGCACGACGCTCAGACAAACTCATATTGTGTTTTAAAGAACCTGTTTTGCTGGTATGGCCTTGAATTTCAATGGCCATCTCAGGATAATCTTTAATACGTTGCGCGACATTATCCAGATTTGCAAAATATTGTGGCTTGATAATATCTTTATCATTATCAAATTTCACATCGACAATCCAACAGCCCATGATACTCACCTGTACGTTTGACAACGTATTAGGGCATTGGTCTTTACAATCATTCACACCATCATGATCTGAATCTATGGCCGAACAATCTAATTTAGGTGCGACTGGCGCAGGGGTAGCAACAGGCAAAGGTGCTGCCACAGCAACCGGTATTGCTTTAGGTTTTGCGCCTAAAGGCACCACAAATCCTAGGTTAACCACCATGTCATTAAGTTGATTCGTTCCCTGTTGTAAGTCTCCATTAAAATTTTGGTTATAACGATAACGTACATCAGTACGAATTAAGAAGTTATCACATAAATCATAGGTTAAACCAGCACCGGCTTCACCAATAAAGCCCACTGCACTACTTTTATTATGACTGGTATTCATGGCACCGACACCAAACACGGTATAAGGTGAAAAAGTACCACGAGAGATGAAGTATTGTACATCCGCCGTTCCACCGGTCATATCCCAGCCACCGGTTGTATTACCACCGCTTAAGTTCTGATAAAAGCCTTTTAATTCAACATTAAAATGTTCATTCAACATTTTGCCAAAACCCATACCACCGCCCCAACCGTTATTAGCGCCACGGTCACCACCGGGTTGAATAAAGGTGCCATAAGGTGCAACATAAGCTCGGGTATCAACCACCTTATCCGCTTGAGCTGTTGAAAATAAACTAACACCTGATAAAGCGGCTACAGCCAGTAAAATCTTTTTAATCATGCTTTTCTCTCCTAACATTAACCTAAAATAAAACTACTCATAAGACGTTAGTCTACCGTAGTTTAATGACAACAATTTTTCCCATTATCCCACAGAATTTTTATATTACCTATTAACCGCGTTATTTGCTAACATCCACGCTTAAAATTAGCTAAACTTTTAGGGGTGCCCCCCCTATAATTTTTCACCTTAAATACTCTAACATCCGAGAAAGATATGATTAAAACACTCCACCTTGCCTTTATCTTATTATCCGTTATTAGCTTTGTAGGCCGCGTGATATTATCAGAAACCTATCCGGCTATTCTGAAGCAAAAAATAGTTAATATCGCCCCCCATGTCATCAATACCTTTTTAATAATCAGCGGTATTGCGCTTATTTTTCAAGGCGGTTGGCTGTCTATTAGCTATGGCTGGATTATTGCCAAGCTACTTGTTCTCTTAATCTATATAGGATTAGGTATCTATGTATTGAAGTCACAAGGCACCGCTAAATGGCTAGCCTTTACCGGTGCAATGGCCTGTCTGGTTTACATTGGTATTGTTGCCGTCACTAAGAATGCTTTTTTCTTCTTTTAAAACCCTTCTTGGCTATAAGTTAAAAGCAACCCCTTGATTTTTACTCGCCAGCCAATTCAGTACCTCTTTAGCACTGGTTAAGACAGACTCATCAAGCTCTAATGGTTGATGATCTGTCACCACAGCCCAATGCTCCAAATGATTCTTTAACTGCCGGCGCTCATTCACCGTAAAATGATAGCGTTGAATCAACGTGTCAAATAATAACGCGTCAGATTCTTGCCCTTCTTGAACCCGATAAGCCGTTACTTTAGCCAATAACGATTCAATGTCACCTACATGCTCCGCTATCCATTGAGACACCTGCGGGGCCTGAATATTTTCAACGGATGAATGTTGATTATCAGACACCACTTTGAGACAAAACACAAACTCACTGGAGATAAACCGCACCGCTGTCTCATAAAAAGCCGACGCCTCCATATCAAAAAAAGTAGCCGACTCATACCTTAATTGAGGTCTTGATACCGTTTTAAGCTCGCCTCTTGCATAAGGTAACGAAAAAACCATGGACGGATAATAACTTCGTAAACTCTCGGCGTCAGTTATTTTATCCATTAAGAATAACGAACCTAACGCCGCGTCTTGATGACCGGCGACGCCTAAATTAAGCATAAAAAAAGGCGCCTCAACCGCAAACAAAGCCTGCGTATAAGCTACACCGGCCGCCATGGCACTTTTACCCAAACCTGTGACGGTTAAACAAATATCTCGACTGACGTACACTGCAAAAGTTTGTACGGTGAGATCTTTTTTTAATTTAAAATGTTCAACTAATGGCTTCGCCTCACACGGCAAGGCTGTATAGATAAAAAGCTTATGAGTGTGTTCACGCATTATTTTGATGTACCGAAACTTGTGTTAGAATTCTTCTGGGGCTTCATTTTAAATGTAAATCTACCTTTAAAAAATAAATAACATGTTTATTACTACGCTACCGATTATTTTTGCCTTAACCCACTTGTTCTCATTCCTTGAGGCCAGTATTTTTTTAGTGACTATTTTTCTGCTGGTTTACTACTATACACCGGGCGTGACTAAGAACTGGAGTAGAAGCCCAGACAAAAACTTTTATGAAATGCTACGCTCTGCTTGGCTAGGTAAAGTCTTATTATGGCAAGCCTTTTGGCCATTCTTTATCGTTGTTAATATTGTGCTGTATTACATTGACTACCGCATAGCGGATGTCACTTATACCATCGCGAGTTGGAAAACCGTCCATGGTATGTTGCTACTGCCTATTATTTGGTGGATTAATGCGGTA
>CAIPDT010000024.1 GCA_903863905.1 uncultured Methylococcaceae bacterium | reverse complement strand
TTTATAGCGGATAAACAGGCGTTAATCTTTTAACAAACCAAGGCTGATGCGTTCTTTTTAGTCTTCTTAAATGCTTGTTAGAATACGAACTCATTGGGTACAATGAAAGCCAATAGTTTCGTTATGTTTCCTGTTTTTGAACGAAATGACGGTGTTTTTCAGTTAAAGATTAAAGATTATGTCGATTTTCAGAAGTAAACCATTTTAGAGGAATGTTGCAGAATGAAACAACTTATTAATACATAATGAGACTTGAACACTTACTCCCATGATTGCAATCGTTGATGATGATATTGAAATAGTCAGTGCCCTAAGTCTGTGGGTAAAAATGTTGGGTCTTGAGTCTACCCTTCATTACTCGGCAGAATCTTTGGTAGATTGGATAAATAATTTGCCTAGTCTAGATCACACTCCCTTTTCGGCCGCTATTTTAGATATCAATTTACCCGGCATGAACGGGGTGGAATTGGGGCGGCAATTGCGAGTCTGGTTTCCAGAGTTGGTGATTGTGATGGTGACAGCCTTACGTTATGACGATATTAATAGTTTGGGTAAGCTACCGACGGCTGCCCATTTATTGAGAAAACCCTATGATTTGGAAGAGTTAGAGGCTATTTTGTTATCTGTCGCCTAGTTGTTATCAAGATGTCTCATTTTTCTGTGCGGCGTTATCAGTGTTGGTTCACTATTTTAGGTGTTGCAGTCGCTTACTTTTTGGCGGGTAAACTCAGTTATTTTTCAATTATTCCGCCTGGGTATGATGCTCTTATTTGGCCCGCTTCGGGTGTCGCTTTAGCCAGTGTCTTGTTGTATGGTTATAGAATCTGGCTCGGTATTTTTCTGGGGGCTTTTGTTGTCAATGGCTTAATTGCCGCTGTATCTAGCCAAGTATCAGAAAATCTTATTTCGTTATTAATTACCTGTGTCATTAGTGTTGGTGCCACCTTACAAGCTATCGTGGGTGCTTATCTGGTAAAGCGCTGGGCTGGTTTTCCTGAGCGGTTTTTAACAGGCAGTCAAGTATTTTCATTTTTTTTATATGGCGGCGCTATTAGTGTGTTGCTTAATCCCACCTTGTCGATCTCAATATTAATCGCTACAGGCAGGACTTCTACCGAGCACTTTTTGTCTCAATGGCTTATTTGGTGGACGGGTGATTTTTTAGGTATCTTAATATTTTGCCCGTTGGTATTAGTGTGGTTATGGCCTCAACCTCAGGGACACACCCGGCGCTTAGTACTGACTTATACCCTGGTGGTGATGTTGTTATTGACCGGTGGTGCTGTTTATACCGCTAAACAACATAACTACGAAGAGTTAAAAAGTGATTTTAATTTACATGCGGCCTTAATGAATGTGACATTAGAGGAGACGATTGCCGCCCATTTTAATGCGCTTAATTCTTTAGGGAGACTTTACTCAAGTTCTAAGCAGGTGGACAGTGATGAGTTTCAGCGGTTTGTGAGTCATTATTTTGAAGATATTAAGTCTATTTATGCCTTAAGTTGGTGTCCGCTGGTCTTTGATAAAGAGCGTGCGGTCTTTGAGAAAAATATCCGTTTGCAGGGTGATTCACAATTTAAAATTAAAGAACGTGATCTCAATAATAAGTTAGTGACTGCTAAACAGCGTGAATTCTATACGCCGATTACCTTTGTGTATCCTCTAAAAGATCGGGCGATCGCGGTAGGCTTTGATATGTATTCTGATGTTAAGCGTCGTAAAGCCATTGATCAGGCACGGTTGAGTACTGAAATTGCCATAACAGACGTGGTTGAGTTTGTGCAGGATAATGGACATTTGAGAGGTGTTGTTGCGGTCATGCCTATTTACAAAGAAACTAATCAGCGTGCTATTTTGCCTGAGCCGTTAAAAAATGTCAGTACTTATGTAGCTATGGTGTTATTACTAGATGAAATGGCCCCGATCGCCTTTAAAGATCTTGATGTTAATGGTTTATCCTACCGAGCTATAGATTTAGAAGCACCGTCGGTTGACGAGTCATTACTTTTCGAAAAAGAATGGTCTTTGGTTGAAGACGTTAAACAACAACAGCGTTATTTTGGCGAAGACTTTACTTTAAAAAGCACCACACATTTTAAGGTGGCGAATCGGGTCTGGCAGTTTGAGATTGCGCCCACAAAAGCGTGGTTAGTGGAACATGGCCATGGTTATGAGCAAGCGATGCTTTTGCTTGGCTTAGTTTTAACTGGCGTGACGGGGATATTTATATGGGTGGTATCGGGCCGCGATATATTATTGGCTCATCAGCGCTTAGATAAAGTCCGACAAAGCCAATACATTGCCCATTTAGATCGTCAGCGTAGTCTAGGGGCGCTGTCTGCTTCGTTGGGGCATGAGTTAAATCAACCGTTAGCTGCTATTATGATCAATACCCAAGTGGCAAAGCGTAGTTTACAGAAAGAATTGTCCCTCGAATTTTTAGAGGCGTTATTAGATAAAATTATTTATAACACCCGCCGTACGCATTTGATTATTGATAAAATTAGGGCTTTTATTCAGCCCTCTCAGTTGGAGCGCATGCCTGTTGATATTAATACTCTTGTAAAAGAGACCTTGGGATTTTTAACACAGGATATGATGATGGCCGGGGTTGAGGCGCGCTTTACATTGACAGACACACCGATGTTTGTTAAGGGTGATGCACTTCAACTGTCTCAGGTTTTATTAAATATTTATCGCAATGCCATTGATGCGCTACAACATGAACAGCATCGTAATATTTATATTGCCGTTACGCAATTAGATAGCTGGATTGTCATAACCATTAGGGATAATGGTCCTGGTTTAACAAATGAAGCCTTGCAACAGGTCACAACGCCTTTTTATACGACCAAAACATCAGGTTTGGGTTTGGGTTTGGCTATTTCCAAAGATATTATCGAACAACATCAAGGACAATTAGTGATTAGTAATACTGATGAAGGCGGCGCTTGTTTTGAAGTTAAATTACCTATGCTAAGCGGCTAAGCGCAGATTATTAACAGATGATGAATAATACCCTTTATTTTCAAAGTAATCCTTATCTCTCGGTAGGTTTTATATTTTTAGTGTTGCCAATCTTGACTTGGATTTTGCTGAATGGTCAGCGCTCTAGAATGGTTTCCTTTTGGTGTGTTGGGACAATATGTTCTAGTATAGGCTTTATATTGCTGAGTATGAGAGGAACTGTTCCCGATTGGGCGTCTTTTCCTTTAGCACAGGTATTATTGTTTGTGGGTTATTTGGGTCGTATCCAAGCTTTGCGTTTAGAGTTAAGTCTCCCTCAATGGCGATTACGTTCCGTACTTGGCGTCTGTGTAGTTTTTGTACTTGTTTTTGAGGGTATTCGACTCGGTTTAGAGTCTACCTCTCTTAGATTCGGATTTGTGCTTATTTATAATTTTGTATTAAGTGGTGTAATATTGTTTTTGGCCTCGCGTATTGTGCTTGAATTGCGATCGAAGAATGCTTTTTTAATTGTGTTTGCGCATTTTCTAGTCGTTATTATAGTGTTTGCGCGTGTGGTGGAGTTACTTACGGGGACAGAGACCGTGGCGGAGACGTTTTCTAGTATTATGACCTTTAAAGCGGGTATGGTTGGGTTGTTCTCGGCGGTGTTGAATAGTCTTGGTTATATTGGTATCACGTTAGATCGTTCTGTTAGACGAGAGACTGCTTTAAAAACCGATAAGTTGGTGGCGCTGAATCAAAGTCAGCAGGTTATTGCGCAGTTGGATCGTCAACGCAGTTTGGGAGCCCTATCAGCCTCCTTAGGTCATGAGCTTAATCAACCGTTAACCGCGGTGATGGCCAATGCGCAAACGGCTAAAAAAGGCATGAATAGGGGGGTGTTGCAAACAGACCAAGTTATCGAGATACTGGATAAAATTATCTTTAATACCCAGCGTGCCAATGCAATCCTAGAAAAGATTCGGGAGTTTATTAAGCCGGCGCGGATAGAAAAAAAGCCAGTGGATGTTAATTCGTTAGTGCGTGAGAGTGCTCAATTTATTAATCAAGACTTGATGATCCGAAATATTAACTTAATTTTTAATAATGAAAGAGGCGCGTTATTTGTTTTAGGGGATGCGACGCAATTGTCTCAAGTATTAATTAATTTATATAGAAATGCGCTGGAGGCCCTTAAAGATCAGCCTGTAGGGGTGATCACGGTTTCGGTTACGCAGAGTGCTAAACGGCTTAGTATTACGGTCATTGATAATGGACCTGGCTTATCTGAGTTTGTGTTGGCATTAATTGGTGATCCCTTTTTTACGACAAAAGCGGATGGATTAGGTTTAGGGCTGTCTATTTCAAAGGCGATTATTGAGCAACATGGTGGTCAATTGTTGATGGGTAATGCGGAACAGTGCGGGGCTCGATTTGAAATTATATTGCCTTGTTTAAGTGTCTAGTAGGGCATCTTGTTTTTAGTCTTTTTGAGTTTCCACCAGATATGATTATTTTCTTAAGGAGGAGAATGATGCGCTTTGAGCGTCTGCTTGTGGGATAATAACCAATTTTTTAGGTATTATCGCCGCAATATTTGTGGGGTATTGGTTCCTTGGATAATTGATGAAAGTTCACCTTAAAACACTCGGCTGCCGTCTTAATGAAGCAGAGTTAGAAACATGGGCGCAGGCCTTTCAAAAGTATGGCCATCAAATAACCCGTCAAGCAGAAGCGGCGCATTTAATAGTTATAAATTCTTGCGCGGTCACTCAAGATGCCGCTAGAAAATCGCGGCAATTAGTGCGGCGCATTCATCGGGATAATCCTCAGGCTAAATTAGTCCTCAGTGGCTGTTATGCGACCTTAAATCAGGACGAAGCTCAGGCCTTAATGGGCGTTGATTTAGTGGTGAGTAATAAAGATAAAGATCAGCTGGTAGAAAAGACTTTAGCCGAACTGAATATGGAAGTGATGCCGGCTATGTCAACAGAACCCGGTGAAATCTCTTTATTTACTCGGGGGCGGCAACGGGCCTTTGTTAAGGTGCAAGACGGTTGTCGGTATCGGTGTACTTTTTGTATTGTGACGGTTGCAAGGGGTGAAGAAGCCAGTCGTCCGGTGCAGGCGGTGCTGGATGAAATTAATGCCTTACATCAACAAGGGATTACTGAAGTCATTTTAACCGGTGTACATTTGGGCGGTTATGGCAGTGATTTAGGCAATAACTTATCTGATTTAATTACGGCCATCTTAAATGAAACTTCGATTCCACGTTTAAGGCTAGGATCTTTAGAACCGTGGGAGTTGCCAGATGATTTCTTTAGTTTGTTTGAGAATCCGCGCTTAATGCCGCATTTGCATTTACCCTTACAAAGTGGTTCTGATGCGGTACTACGTAGAATGGCACGTCGCTGTAAGACTGCCGAGTTTATGACTATTGTTCAGCAATTGCGTCAGAAAATCCCTCACTTTAATATCACAACCGATATCATTGTGGGCTTTCCCGGTGAAACGGAAGAAGAGTGGCAAGAGAGCTTCAATTTTATTCAGCAAATCGGCTTTGGCCATATTCATATTTTTACCTATTCAAGTCGAGAAGGCACTAAAGCGGCCACCTTACCTAATCAAGTGTTGAATGAAGTTAAAAAACAGCGCAGTCAACAGTTGCATGTGTTAGCGCACACGATGAAGCAAGCCTTTTGTCAAGATAATGTGGGTTATGTGTTTCCGGTGTTGTGGGAAGGCTATAGTGAACCTTTAGACGATGGTCGGCAACGGGTCTTTGGTTATACGCCCAATTATCTTAAAGTCGCGGGTATTATTAATAGTGAGGAGTCGATTGAGAATAAAACGATCATGACGCGGTTACTGAAGGTAGGCGAGGATTATTGTGAGGCGGAGCGGGTGTAATAAGCTATTGGAGCGTTGATATTAAGATTGCCTTGTCTCGAAAAAACAGTATACCAATATACCATCAGGCATGGCGATTCTTTGACGAAATATTCTATGTTATTGGCTAATGAGCAGAATTTAGGTAATATTTCATACACAATAACGATAATAAGTTGGAAGATATGACTAAAGCAATTGTTTTAACAGGGATTACTACCACCGGTACCCCTCATTTAGGAAATTACGTCGGCGCCATTAGACCGGCTATTGCCGCGAGTAAAGATGATAATGTGGCGCCATTTTATTTTTTGGCGGATTATCATGCGTTGATTAAGTGCCAAGAGCCAGAGCGGGTGCGTCAATCCAGTCTTGAAATTGCTGCTACTTGGTTAGCCTTAGGCTTAGATACCTCTAATGCGGTATTCTATCGGCAGTCAGATGTACCAGAAATTACTGAGTTAGCGTGGATGTTGACATGTGTGGCTTCAAAGGGTTTGATGAATCGTGCCCATGCCTATAAAGCGGCTGTCGCTGAAAATGAGCAAAGTGGTGAAAATGATTCTGATAAGGGCATTAATATGGGCTTGTTTAGTTATCCTATCTTAATGGCGGCCGATATTTTAATGTTTAATGCGAATAAGGTGCCGGTTGGTAAGGATCAAATTCAACATATTGAAATGGCCAGAGATATTGCAGCGCGTTTTAATCATATCTACGGTGAACACTTTACCTTACCAGAAGCGGTAGTTGATGCGCAAAGCGCCACGTTGTTAGGCTTGGATGGTCGTAAAATGAGTAAAAGCTATAATAATACGATCCCTTTATTTGAGCCGGAAAAGAAGCTTAAGAAACTGATCAATAAAATCAAAACTAATTCTTTAGAGCCAGGTGAACCTAAAGATCCTGATGATTGTACTTTGTTTAGTATTTATCGTTCTTTTGCGAGTAGCGAGCAGTTGCAAGACATGCGTTTACGTTATGCTGAAGGCATTGCTTGGGGCGAAATGAAGCGGGAGTTGTTTGAGCATATTAATGATCATATCACGCCTGCTAGAGAGCGTTACGAAGCCTTAATGCAAGCGCCGGAGCATATTGAGCAACAATTACAAGAAGGTGCGACTAAAGCGCGGGCAGTGAGTGCGCCTTTTATTAAGGAGTTACGTCAAGCCGTGGGTATTTCTAGGATTGCTTCGTGAAAAAACCCACCTTCAGTGATTGGTTAAGAGAGTCGCTGTTGTTTGTTGCCTATGGGCCGATGATTTGGTTGTCCTATAGCGTGTGTGTGGGGGTTTTAATGACGATGGGTAAAACCTCCTTGTTGTTAGGCATTGTATTTTCGGTTACGTCCTTGTTTGTGGGTGTGGGCGTAGCCAAATACATCGATTTGAAATATTCCGTTGAGACTACAGTCACTTTGCCGTGGGCCATTAAAAAAAGTTTGCCCCTTGCTATCTTGGCAGCGGTTACGATTGTGGTCTTTTGGTTTATCTTTATGGTGCTGGCCTATGTGTTAATGGATGAACTCTATAAGGTGGGTCAGTTCTTTTTCTATTGGGAGTTAACGCCGCAAAATATAGAGTATCGCTCAGGACGTGAAATAGCGATGTGGGTGTATGCCTATGCGGATGTGACCTTAATGTTTACCGTGTTGATGGTAACAACCTTTGCTAGTTGGTTTAGTTATCCTTTGATGTTATTTAAGGATTACAGTTGGAGTCAAGCCAGAGAGCAAGGCAATTATATTGTCAGTAGAAATCAAAAAGCGGTTTATAAAATGGTTGGCTTTATTATCTTAGAAGCTTTGTTGTGTACGACAGTGACGCCATTGTTGACGCCAGTTTTATATATGCTCACTTCAACGATGATGTATGTCTCTTATCGAGCGCTTTTTGAGCCTTGATTCCAGTGTAAACTGAATATATTTCTATAGTAACGGGTGTCGTATCGTTTTACGATAGTCGATATCATTTAAGCTTTTTTATGGTGTATCTTGGTGCCTTTTTTGTGCAGAGTAAGTTTGTTTTGCACCAAAAAAACAGGTTAGATTTTGCGTTATAAGTGGGCTGTTCGTTTTTATGTCATAAAAATGGGGTTTAATAGTGTGTTCGATGTGTGAATTGATGGTTTTGTTCTAATTCACGGTGTCTCTGGGTTAGAAATGTAGAGTATGGTGTGAAATGTGCTCATAAATCAAATGACTAGTCCTGCTTGCTTACAAAATTAGGTGATATGATGGCTTCAAAATATACAGCGTTAAAAGATCATGAGACGCCTATTAAGGTTTTATTTACGGGGTATTTGTGTACGGTGGGCATGGGGTATTTATTTGCCCTAATTCAAATATTATTTACCCATGGTATGGCAGATGGAAAATTTGGGTTGTCTGTGGATGATATTGTGTACAGTTATTATGGCAACCGATCTGGAACCGTGTTGGAACAAAAGCTAAATGGCTCTATGAAAGAGAATGCACCCGAACAAGAGCGTTTTAAGATTATGGAGTGGGTTCGAGACGGTGCAGATATTGATGATTATAAAGATGATGGTATCGAGAAAATAATCGAAACGCGGTGTGTAATGTGTCACAACAAAGAGGCCTCCGGCATTCCGAGTTTTTCAACCTTTGAAGGTTTAGGTCCTTATATCGCTCAAGATACCGGGGCAACGTTTGCGTCATTAACCCGTATATCTCATATTCATTTGTTTGGTATTAGTTTTATCTTTATGTTTGTTGGGTTGATTTTTAGTTTTGCTGAAACCACCACGACTCAATATAAATGTATTGCTATTGGGATGCCTTATGCCTTTCTGATGGCCGATATTATGTCGTGGTGGTTGACTAAAATAGATCCTTTTTTTGCATGGTTAGTGATCCTTGCGGGTATGGGGATGGGCATCTCGTTTATGTTTATGTGGGTGACCTCTATTCTTGAAATGTGGTTGTTTGAGCCCATCTTTATTAGAGGTTTTGGTTCACGTTATATAGAATGGCGAGACAGTCCAGAGGCATCTATTGCCGATTGAGTGTGGGCTTTGCTTAAAGGTTTGCCAAGCCAAGTTAAGCCAGTGTCTGTGTTTTTAAAAGCGCAATGGCTGGAAAAGGTGTGGCCGGTGTTGCAAGGATTTTTAAAAAAGTAAGGAGTTGAATACGTCGTTATGACAGAAGAGCTTTCTGTTCAATCAATAGAATCTATCTTTCCTCTATGCCACCACGCAGACCGTCTTTATCTGGGGTTTAGTGGTGGTGTTGATTCCCATGTACTCTTGCATCTTTGTGCGTCTATTGCCTCACTTAACGCTAAGTTGGTGGCGATTTATGTGCATCATGGTTTACAAGTTGAGGCTGATTTCTGGGCGGAGCATTGTCAACGTACCTGTGAGGCGTTGGGTGTTGCGTGTCAGATTGTGCGAGTTAATGCACAGCCTATTCAAGGTCAGAGCCCTGAAGAAGCGGCCAGAAATGCACGTTATGACGCTTTAAAAGCTTTCGTGCAAAGCAATGATGTGCTGTTGGTTGCTCAACATAGAGAAGATCAATTAGAAACGGTATTATTGCAGTTGTTTCGAGGCAGTGGCTTAAAAGGACTGTCTGCAATGCCTGCTTGCATTCCTTTTGGCTCTGGAACGTTATTAAGACCGCTGTTGGACGTGTCAAAACAGGCGATTAATTCGTATGCTATCGCTCATGAGTTAAGTTGGATTGAAGACCCGAGTAATTTAAGTTCGGATTATGATCGTAACTTTTTACGAAATGAGGTGTTGCCTTTATTGAAGCAACGCTGGCCTGCGGTTGATAAAACGGTATCGCGTTCCGCTAAGCATTGTGCGGAGGCGCAGAGTTTAATTTCAGTTCAAGCAAAGGCTGCCTTCCTTGAGGTCTTTGTGTCTGTCGATCAAAGTCTGTGTGTTAGATCATTACAGCAGTATCAGAAGCCTTTACAAGCGTTAATTCTTAGGGAGTGGTTTCAAGTTCTAGGCTTAAAAATGCCTTCTCAAGCGGTGGTTGAGCGTATTCAGTCTGAGTTGATTGCGGCAAGAGTCGATAGTGATCCGTTACTACAGGGGCGTGATTATTGTCTTAGGCGTTATCGGGATAAGCTGTATTGTTTAAAGCTGGGGGTGTTTAAACCGGTTATTGAAAAGCAGTGGCCTAAAGAACTGGATTGGGTGGCGTGTTCTGCGCATCAACGGTTAGGTATAACGCCGTCATTATCCGGTATCGGGGTTGTGGCTTGGCAATCTGCGACAGTGACTGTCAGGCCTCGTCAGGGCGGAGAGAGAATTCGTTTGCCCTATCGTCAGGGGCGCCATGCGTTAAAGCAGTTGTTTCAGGAGGCGAATATACCCCCTTGGCAACGAGAGTCTATGCCTTTAGTTTATTTAGATGATCAGTTGGCCGCGGTGGGTGATCTATGGATTAGTGCCGATTTTTACCAAGAGGAGAATCAGGGCTTGGCGTGTGTGCGCTTATGTTTGGAGTAAGGCGCATAAACGTAGGCTTATGCGCTGGATGATATTTATCTTGAGATATTTTTAATCAAGGTATTCAAACACCGTGATGATTTCTTGGATGCCGGGTTGTAATTTGGTGACGTTAATGACAACGGTGCCTTCTTCTCTATGTACGAGTCCCATTAAATAGACGACGCCATTTTCAGTGACGACTTTAATCATAGCAGGGTCAAAGTCAGGTAAGGATCTGATTTGTTTAAGAGCCATGGTTACATTTTCAGTAATCGCTTGGTCATTAGCGCGGCCTTCAAAATCACTGGGGGTGGCAATGGCAAGATTGTCATGCACCACTTTTACATGATCAATCACTTGTATTTTCGCAATTATTTTGGCTTTAAGGGCTTCAGAAGAAGCTTCCCCGGTAACAAGAGTGGCGCCGTTATAAGTATTAATTGTAAAGTGACTTTGATTGCGCAAGTCTGGATCACCGTTGAGCTCAGAATAGGCCTCGTTTTCAATTTCTCTATCCTTAATGATGATATCCCGAGTGCGACGATCTTTTTGGAGCGCTTGTTCGGTTAAGTCTGCATGGTTTACCGACGAGGTACATGCGGTGATTAACAGGCTATTTATTAAGGTGATCAATAAAAATAATGTTTTCATAGCTTACCTGAGGTAGATGTTGTGTGTATTAGCCAAATAACTGATGGTCAATTAAATCGCAGAGGCAATGGGTGATCAGTACGTGTGTTTCTTGAATGCGAGCGCTTGAGTTTGACGGGACTCGAATTTCAATATCTGTTTCTCGAAGTAAGGGGCTGATGAGGCCCCCTTGATTTCCGGTCAGTGCAATGACAGAAATATCTTTGTCATGTGCGGCTTTAATAGCTTTGGCGATATTAGTTGAGTTGTTACCATCCGTATAGACAACGAGCATGTCTCCGCCTTGCCCTAACGCTCTGAGTTGTTTTGAGAAAATTTCTTCAAAGTGAAATTCATTGGCAATGCCAGTAATGGTGGCGTTGTCTGTTGATAAGGCGATGACGGGTAAAGAGGGGCGGTCACGTTCAAATTGATTGAGCAGGGTTGAAGATAATAATTGGGCGCTAGTGGCAGAGCGACCGTTGCCGCAAGTTAAGATCTTTTTATCGTTAAGCAGTGTAGATACAAGACGTTGTGAGGCATATTCGATCAGTTCACATAGATACGTCAGGGTGTCTTGTTGGGTTTGAATATGATCAGAAAATTGATTAATAATGCGGTCTTGTAAGCTCATAGTTTGGTTTTTAAGTTAAAAAGCATTTTGTATCCATTCTAATTTGCCATTTCCTGAAATAGCAATGACATCGAATCTTAGTGGTCTGTCTACTTTTTGTGTTGATAAATACCACTGTGTAGTGGCTATTATACGTGATTGTTTAGTTCGGGTAATGCTCTCTGTTGCACTGCCATAGCGATCAGATTTTCGATAGCGCACTTCAATAATAACGAGAGCGTTCTGGTCCAGCATAATTAAATCAAGTTCACCTAATTTACAGCGATAATTGCGACAAACGGGTTTAAGGCCCTGTTCGATTAGAAAGTTATGCGCTTGTTCTTCGGCCAGCTCCCCTTGAATCAAGTGTGCTGCTTTAGGCTTGGGGGTGTTGAGTGTCATGTGCAATCTCCGGTAGGTGTGGATTCAGTCTGCCTGACAAAAGCTAGATGCTGATATAATTGGGTATTGCTCAGTATGTGGCACCTTCAATCATGACACTCATGGTTTTTGTATTTTCTCTTAATTAAAGGTTATGTGAATGACAGTTTCGAATGATGGCTGTTTTGGCAAATTATACGTGGTTGCTACTCCAATAGGTAATTTAGCTGATATTAGTTTTCGAGCTATTGAGGTATTAAAGGCAGTCGATTTGATTGCGGCTGAAGACACCCGGCATGTGAAAATGCTTTTGAATCATTATGGTATTACGAATCGATTAATTTCCTTGCATCAGCATAACGAAGAAAAATCATCTGTAAATTTGCTAGATAAAATGCGCGAAGGACAGTCTATTGCTCTGGTCTCTGATGCAGGCACTCCGTTGTTGAGTGATCCGGGCATGCCTTTGGTTAAAATGACGAAGGAGGCAGGCTTAGATGTGGTCCCTATTCCGGGAGCTTGTGCGCTTATTGCTGCACTGTCTGCGGCAGGTTTGCCGGTGACACAGTTCTCTTTTGAAGGCTTTTTACCAAGAACCTCGTCGGCGCGTAAAACTTTTTTTACAGAACGGCTTCATGTGGCTCAGACCTGGGTGTTTTATGAATCTTGTCATCGTATCTTGACCTGTTTGCAAGATATGGCTGAAATCTTACCTTTAGATCGCCAAATCGTTATAGCGCGTGAAATGACTAAACTCCATGAAACTATTGTAAAAATTAGTTTAGGTGAGGCCTTGGAATTGGTGGCGAATAATGAAAATATGAGGAAAGGCGAGTTTGTAGTGATTGTTGATGGCGCGATTGTGGATAAAAAAGATGATCTATTGACACCCGATCAAGAAAAAATATTACAAATATTGCTGCGTGAGTGCTCCATTAAGTCGGCTGTTGCAATGGCGACTGAAATTACAGGTGCTAGAAAGAAGGTTTTATATCAAGCTGCGTTGTTAATGAGCCAAGTTGATTAATGTTGTTTGGTGAGAAGAATTTTGTGTTTCGTATTAAAGTAGCTTAACAAAATAATGGCTATACTCGTATCGAGTTTCTTTTGTTTTGCTGCCTACGTTCGCTTTGCTGCTTGAGATGCCGTATACTAGTGAATGAAAGAGTTGGCTGGGCAGTCGCTGTTTTATTGTAATGATAAGATGGAGGAAAGTCCGGGCTCCAATGGGCAGGGTGCCAGGTAACCCCTGGGAGGCGTGAGCCTACGGAAAGTGCCGCAGAAAATAAACCGCCTATCTTAGGATAGGTAAGGGTGAAAAGGTGCGGTAAGAGCGCACCGCGCAACTGGTAACAGGTGTGGCAGGGTAAACCCCACCCGGAGCAAGATCAAATAGAGGGACAGACGCGTGGCCCGCGCGGTTCCTGGGTAGATTGCTTGAGCTGTAAGGTGACTTGCAGCCTAGATGAATGACTGTTCACGACAGAACCCGGCTTATAGGCCAACTCTTTCTTTTTTATATCAAACATCCCTAAAGTTATATTCCTTGTTTTTGATTACTTTCAGTAATCATTCTCTCACGTCTTCGTTATAAGTTTCACTGGCAACGAGTGCGGTCGTTTTTTTTGTTTGTCGAATTATTATATAAAATAATTGTTAAGATATTTATTCAATAGATATCTAATGCGTTATCTGAGCATAGTCTATTAACTCCATGATAAAACATGATATTTGCTATACCTTTATTTAGGTGGATTATTTTTATAGTCAAAAACCATGTAAGTCCTTGTCAAAAAAGAAAGAGTTCTAATAAGAACCTCCTTGACTATAGTCATTTTGCTATTTATAGTGCATCTAAATGGAAAAAAGTGGTGTAAAGTGGTTTTTATTTGAATATCTTTGGGGTGTGTTTTGTTTAGAGGCATCAGTACAATTAATTTAGACGATAAAGGACGAATTGCGATACCGACTCGTTATCGAGCGGAGTTGCAAGAATGTTGTGATCGTCAAATGATTGTAACAGTTGCCGTTAATGAAAAATGTATTGGTGAATCCGGCTGTTTATGGCTTTATCCTTTGCCTGAATGGGAACGACTTGAGCACACTATTAGTAAATTACCTACCTTAAATAAAATGGCGGGCAAGTTAAGACGCTTTGTGATTGGTAATGCGTCAGAGTGTGAAATGGATGGTCAGGGGCGGTTGTTATTGCCTGAGAAATTAAGAAGCTTTGCTGAAATGGATAGAAAGATAGTTTTAGTGGGACAGCTTAATAAATTTGAGATTTGGAATGAAGAAGCTTGGTCAGCTAAAGAAAAAGATTGGTTGGCGGGTGATGATGATGAAGGTTTGGAAGAATTAGGCAGTTTATCCTTTTAATAGACGGGAGTTTTTGATGGAACATTTGCCCGTTATGTATGCAGAATCTTTGCAACAGTTGGCGATTAAAGAAGATGGTATTTATCTGGATTGCACCTTTGGACGCGGGGGGCACAGTCGAGGTATTTTAGGTTTATTAGGCCAAGAGGGTCAATTACTTGCGATTGATCGTGATTTTGATGCGGTTAACTCTGATTATGCCAAGGCTTTATTAGAGGACAGGCGGTTTACCTTGGCACATAGTTGTTTCTCACAGTTGGAAAATTTACTTGAGCAAAGGGGATTGGTGGGGAGAATTGATGGCATTTTAATGGACTTAGGTGTGTCGTCCCCTCAACTAGATAATGCAGATAGAGGTTTTAGCTTTTTAAGAGATGGACCTCTCGATATGCGAATGGATAGTACATCTGGCTTGTCTGCTGAGCAATGGTTGGCTTCAGTTGATGAAAAAGTGTTGGTGGATATTTTATTTGAATATGGTGAAGAGAAGTTTGCTAGGCGTATTGCAAAAGCTATTGTTGACACACGGGTAGATACTCCGATAACCACGACGACGCAGTTAGCAAAGTTAATTGAAGACGCGGTGCCTATTAGGGAAAAGCACAAACATCCTGCGACTCGATCATTTCAAGCGATACGCATTGAAATTAACAAGGAACTGGATGAGTTAAAAAATGTTTTGGAACAATCGGCTCGGGTTTTAAGTCCTGGCGGGCGCTTAGTGGCCATTTCATTTCATTCATTGGAAGATAGAATCGTAAAGCGGTTTATAAGAAATGAATCTGGAGCTAAATATAATCCAGGTAAGTTACCGATAAAAGAAATTGATATTGCAAAAGGTGTGTTAAAGAAAGTGAGTAAGGCTTTAAAGGCGGGTGTAGAGGAAGTTAAGCAAAACCCGAGGGCCAGAAGTGCTGTAATGCGGGTAGCTGAGAAAGTATAAATGGTTATTAATCGACTTTTGATGCTTGCAGGATTGATATTGTTATTAACGTCTCTAGCGGTTATTTATAGCAAATATTACTCACGATTAATTTTTATAGACATTCAAAAGCAAGAAAAAGCATTGGATCAATATGAAGTTGAATGGGGACAGTTGCAATTAGAACTAACGATGCTAGAAGAGCAGAATCGTTTAGAGCTTGTGGCCAAGGATGAACTAAAGTTGATCATGCCATTAAGAGAAAAAATTATTTATATAAAGCCTTAAATGATAGATTTTCGAGATAGAAGTCCTGCTAAGAAACCAAAGGATGATTTTACTAGCAGACGAAAATTGATGCTCGTTTTCATAATGGTTTGTATGGCTATTTTGGTTGGAAGAGCTGTGCATTTACAAGTGATTAGTAAACAGTTTTTAAAGCAGCAAGGAGACATGAGGCAAGTCGATGATGTGACTGTTTCTGCTTACAGAGGGATGGTGGTTGATAGAAATGGAGAGCCTTTAGCGATTAGTACTCCAGTTGAATCTATATGGATTAACTCGCGGGAGATGAAAGCCGCCAAGCCAGAGTTAATAAGGCAAATGGAGAAATTGTTAGGTTTGCCTAATGGTAAGGTAACGTCTTTAATTAATGAAGATCCTAAAAAGCAGTTTCTTTATATCGCGCGCCGGATTAGTCCGCAGTTATGTGAAGAGGTTAAGGCATTAAAGCTGGAAGGTGTTTATTCTGAGCGGGAGTTTAAGCGGTTTTATCCAGCGGGTGGGGTTTCTGGACATCTTGTGGGATTTACCAATGTTGAGGATGTTGGTCAGGCGGGCATGGAGCTGGGTTATGAGAAGCTTTTAAAAGGGACTTCTGGAAGTAAGCGGGTTGTAAGAGATGGTAAACGTCGAATTATAGATGATATTGAGGAAATAGAAGAGCCTATTTCTGGGAAGAATTTAGAGTTGAGTATTGATGAGCGGATTCAATACTTAGCATATAAAGAATTACAAATTGCAGTTGAAGAAAATAAAGCTAAATCAGGTGCTTTGGTTGTTTTAGATGCGAAAAATGGTGAAATTTTAGCGGCGGTAAATCAACCTTCGTTTAATCCAAACACGCGAAACAATTTAAAAGAAAGTTTGTATCGTAATAGGGCTTTTACGGAAGTTTTTGAACCAGGTTCTACGGTAAAGCCGTTTGTGGTCGCGGCGGCTTTAGATGGGGGGTATATCAAGCCGGGTGCGATTTTTGTAACAGATGGTGTGTATCAGGTGGGACATAATGTGGTTAAGGATACGCATAATTATGGGACTATGGATCTAACCCATGTCATTATGAAGTCCAGTAACATTGGCGTGAGTATGATGTCGTTGAAGATGCCACCTAAATATTTATGGGATATTTATCATCGCTTAGGTTTTGGAGTTTCAGCGGGTTCGGGCTTTCCAGGTGAGGCCACTGGAATTATGAAGGATTATAAAAGGTGGCATGATTTTGATCGAGCGACTATTTCGTTTGGTTATGGTTTAAATGCTTCAGCGTTGCAATTGGCAAGAAGTTATACCGCGTTGGCGGATGATGGTCTTCTGCATTCCGTGAGTTTGTTAAAGCGAGAAGAAGATGATGATGTCGTTCGGGTCTTTTCTGCTAAAACAGCTAGAACCGTTAGAAAGATGATGGAGCAAGTTTTAACTAAGGAGGGGACTGCGTATGAGGCTAGAGTCGATGGTTATACGGCGGCCGGTAAGACGGGTACTGTTAAAAAAGCGACTTCTTCAGGGTACACGGAAAAAAGTTATTTTGCGGTGTTTGCAGGAATGGCACCTGTTAATAATCCGCGATTGATTATTGTTGTGATGATTGATGAGCCCTCAGCAGGTAAATACTATGGGGGATTAGTTTCAGCTCCGGTATTTTCAAAAGTGATGGCCGGTGCTTTAAGAATACTTGAAGTGGCTCCAGATCAGGAAGAGACGATGCCGGTTTTGCTAACACAGCATAAGTGATGTGACACTCATGAAGCTTAGAGAATTGCTGGATGGATTTATTCCGTTTCAAAAAGAAGTCTTAAGTAAGATAGGAGATCGCTTAGTCACGGGGTTGGCTTTAGATAGTCGGGAGATAAAAGCGGGTCAGGTATTTATTGCTGTAGCTGGCGCTCAGCAACATGGATTGAGTTATGCGTCCCAGGTTATGGCAAAGGGCGCTATTGCTATTTTTTATGATCCTTTAGACGATACTGAGCAGTTAGCGGACTCACTGGATCATGGGTTGATGATTGCAGTCGATGAGTTAAATGTAAAGCTGGGCGATATTGCCGCAAGATATTATGGAGATCCTTCAGTATTTTTAGATGTGATAGGGATTACGGGAACAAACGGTAAAACGTCTTGCAGTCAGTTTTTAAGTCAAGCGTTAAAGGATTGTGGAATTATAGGTACGTTGGGTTGGGGCGAATGGGGCAATCTGAAGGCTACACTAAATACCACGTCTAATGCCCTTGAAACTCAAAGGATTTTGGCGGCATTAAAAGAAGACAACAAGACAGCGGTGGCCATGGAAGTGTCATCTCATGGTTTAGCTCAGGGTCGAGTGAATGGCATTTATTTTCGAGGTGCTGTTTTTACTAATATTAGCCGTGATCATTTAGATTATCACGGTACGATGGAAGCTTATTTACAAACTAAATTGTTATTACTGACTAAGCCGGGTTTGAAGTTTGTCGTGATTAATTTGGATGATCCCTATAGTAATCAAATTATTAAAGCAGTACCTCAGCACGTTGTAATTTGGGGTGTCAGTTTACAGGGTCGAGTGTTAAGTTTAGGCGAATCTGTAGTCGCTAATGTAGTTTCTCACCGAGTTGATGGTGTTGAATTTGAAGTGACTTGGCGTGACTTTAGACAATCAGTGTGTGTGCCACTTTATGGTGATTTTAATATTGAAAATAGCCTAGTGGTCTTGGCAGTGTTGTTGGCAATGGATATGTCTTTGATTGAGGCCGTAAAGAAGTTAGAGCATTTAAAGCCCGTCATTGGACGAATGGAAAGGTTTGGTGCGGATGAAGAAGAGCCTTTGGTTTTTGTGGATTATGCGCATACGCCAGATGCCTTAAATAAGGTGCTCTCTAGTTTAAAAAAACACTGCCAACAAGATTTGTGGGTCGTGTTTGGGTGTGGTGGGAATCGAGATAAAGGTAAGCGCCCCGAGATGGGTCGAATTGCTGAATATTGGGCTGACCATGTCGTGGTGACGGATGATAATCCACGTTTTGAAGATAGTTTAGTGATAGTGAATGAAATCTTAGCGGGCTGCGAGAGTCCAATTAATGCTGATTTCAACGGCAAAGTTATCGTTAATCAATGTAGAGATCAAGCGATACAAAGCGTTATTTTAAATGCAGATAAAAGAGATTGTATTGTAATTGCAGGCAAAGGACATGAGTGTTATCAAGAAGTTAAAGGGGTAAAAACTCCGTTTAGTGATAGTCAGTCAGTCATTGATGCTTTAAAAATGAGAGCCGAATTGCGATGAAAATGAAGTTGAGTGATTGCGCTCAAAGTGTGCAAGGACAATTTGAGGGTGTTGATTTGGAAATATCCTCCATTAGCATTGATACACGCTCAATTAAGCAAGGTGATTTATATATTGCCATTAAAGGGACTAATTTTGATGGCCATGCTTTTGTAGAGCAAGCTGAACAAGCAGGTGCGAGTGCGGTGATTGTTCATAAGGGGGTTGACTCAACAGTGCCTCGTATTGTGGTTGAGGATACTCGCATCGCATTAGCAGAGTTAGCGGGTGCATGGCGTGGTCGGTTGTCTAGCCTAGAGAATAATAATTTATCAGTGGTTGGAGTTACAGGGAGTAACGGTAAAACAACGGTAAAAGAAATGATTGCTGCAATACTGGCGGTTAATGCACCAGTATTATTTACACAAGGTAATTTAAATAACGATATTGGTGTGCCTCTGACTTTATTTAGGTTAAACGAACAGCATCGTTATGCCGTTATTGAAATGGGCGCCAATCACCCACAAGAAATTGCTTATACCAGTCAATATGCTCAAGCAGATGTGGTTGTAATCACGAATGCGGGTGCTGCACATTTAGAAGGTTTTGGTAATTTAGACGGTGTAGCCAAAGCAAAAGGTGAGATCATCGAAACCCTTAAAGACACGGGTTGTGCGATTATTAATCAAGATGATCACTACGTTGATTATTGGAAGTCACTTGCAGGTAATAAGCGCATTTTGACGTTTGGGTTAAGCTCTGATGCAGATGTGTGGGCGGATTCAATCAATATAGCTATTATTGATCATGCTTTTGTAAGTGTGTTTACCTTGGTTACTCAAGCAGGGGCGATTGATATTAATTTAAAGTTAGCGGGTCGGCATAATATTTTGAATGCGTTAGCTGCAGCCGCGAGTTGTTTGGCTTTAGGAATTGATTTGGCACAAATTAAGCAAGGTTTGGAAAGTGTAAATCCTGTGACGGGTAGGTTGCAACCTTTAGTAGGGCTTCTGGGAAATGTAATTATTGATGACACTTATAATGCGAACGCATCGTCATTAAAAGTGGGGCTTGATGTTTTGGTTAATATAGCAAAGGTACCTTGGTTAGTTTTAGGTGCATTTGGTGAATTAGGTTCGCAAAGTTTAGAAATCCATGCAGAAATGGCGAGTGTTATTAGAGCGAGTGGTGTCTTAAGATTGTTGGCGGTTGGAGCACACGCCAAAAATACAGTGCAGGCCTTTGGCGTCGGGGCTACTTTTTTTGAAACACAACAAGATCTAATTGATACGCTAAAAAAAGAATTAAAAGGCGATGAAACAATTTTGGTCAAAGGCTCACGGTCACAGCGCATGGAAAATGTGGTGGGAGCTTTAGTGGAAAATTTTAGGAATTAAAGATGTTACTTTATTTTACAGATTATTTGATGACGTTTGACGGTGGCTTTAGGGTGTTTCAATACCTTACATTTAGAGCCATTTTAGGTGCATTAACGTCATTAATTATTTCGTTCATGATTGGCCCAGTTATGATTAGAAAGTTAAGTTCTAATAAAATTGGTCAAAGCATTCGTGAATTAGGCCCGCAGTCCCATTATGAGAAGTCTGGCACTCCTACAATGGGTGGGACCTTAATATTAGTCGCAATTTTAATTAGTACCTTATTGTGGGCTGATTTAGGTAATCGATATATTTGGGTTATTTTGTTGGTGACGATGGGTTATGGCGTCATTGGTTTCATTGACGACTATAGAAAAGTTGTTAAACGCAATAGTGATGGTTTATCGGCTAGGGCAAAATATTTAGGTCAATCGATTATCGGTTTAACTGCGGCTATATTTTTATATAAAACAGCGACAGTCCCAGCAGAAACGCAATTAATTATTCCTTTCTTTAAGGATTTTATGTTGGATATGGGCTGGATGTATATCGTTCTGACCTATTTTGTGATTGTGGGTACGAGTAATGCGGTTAATTTAACGGATGGTTTAGATGGCTTGGCTATTATGCCAACGGTCATGGTAGCTGCCGGTTTGGGCGTTTTCGCTTATCTGTCTGGTCATATCGCATTTTCGAATTATTTGGCAATCCCTTATTTACCTAACTCAGGTGAGTTAATTGTTTTTTGTGCGGCTTTAGTTGGCGCAGGGTTAGGCTTTTTATGGTTTAACGCTTATCCAGCGATGGTGTTTATGGGCGATGTAGGTGCCTTAGCTTTAGGTGCTGCTTTAGGTGTGCTTGCGGTATTGGTTCGACAAGAGATTGTCTTGGTCATTATGGGTGGAGTTTTCGTGATGGAAACTTTGTCCGTTATTATCCAAGTTGCGTCTTTTAAATTAACAGGAAAAAGAGTGTTTCGGATGGCTCCTATTCATCATCATTTTGAATTGAAAGGCTGGCCAGAACCTAGAGTTATTGTACGTTTTTGGATTATCACGGTTATTTTAGTGTTAATTGGTTTGGCTACATTGAAGCTGAGGTAAGAGCCATGCACAAGAATAGAAAAACTATTTTTTTAATGATGAGCTATTGAGTCGTAATCTTATGAGTATGAATAATGAAGCGATCTTACAATCGTTAAAAAGCAAATTTTCCTTAGAGCCAAAGCATTCAAAAATATTAATCGTTGGATTGGGCAATACCGGTATTTCTGTTGCACATTATTTGCATAAATTAGGCTTTAATTTTGCCATCACAGATAGTCGAGATAAGCCGCCTTTGAAAGAAGCTTTTTTTCAAGTGATGCCAGACACACCGGTATTTACAGGTGGTTTTGATGACTCGGCTTTTCAGGTATCGACACATTTAGTGGTAAGTCCTGGGGTTTCCTTAACTGAAAAGTCTATTGTTAAAGCGATTGCGCAGGGCTCAAAGATTGTCAGTGATATTGATTTGTTTGCTTGCTCTGTTGACGCGCCTATTGTGGCTATTACTGGCTCTAATGGTAAAAGTACTGTCACCACAATGTTGGGTGAAATGGCTAAGTTTGCAGGAAAAAAAGTGGGTGTTGGTGGTAATTTAGGCACCCCTGCTTTAGATTTGTTAGAGCAAGACGCAGACCTATTTGTTTTGGAATTATCAAGTTTTCAACTTGAACGGACAAGTGTTTTAAATGCGGCGGCAGCAACTGTCTTAAATGTTTCTGCAGATCATTTAGATAGGCATGAAACGATAGCCAATTATGCTTTTGAAAAGGAGACTATTTTTAAGGGAACGGGCGTTATGGTGATCAATATTGATGATCCCGTGGTTAATGACATGCTGAGTTCTGAAAGGGAAACATTAACCTTTTCGATTAAGACAAAGGCTGATTTCTATATTGGTAATCAAGAGAATAATGAAGAGTGCTTGATGTGGACTAATACGACTTTGATGCCTTTATCTGCATTACCGTTGGAAGGTCGACATAATGCCGCTAATGCGTTGTCTGCCCTAGCATTAGGTAAGGCGGTAGGTTTAGATTTGTTTACGATGTGCGACGCTTTAAAGGTGTTTAAAGGTTTAGATCACCGCATGCAACGAGTTGCAGAAATTAAAGGTGTGACTTGGGTCAATGATTCAAAAGCGACCAATATTGGTGCTTGTGTGGCTGCCTTGGAAGGTTATCAGCGTAAAGTTATTTTGATTGCCGGTGGTGATGCAAAAGGTGCTGATATGAATGAATTAAGTCCTGTTGTAAAAGAAAAAGCAAAAAGTGTTGTTTTAATGGGTAAAGATGCGGTTTTAATCAAACAAGCGTTGAATGATTGTGTTCCCGTTTATGAAGCTAAGAATATGGGCCAGGCCGTACAGATTTGTGCGGGATTAGCTGAAAGTGGGGATAGCGTTTTATTGTCACCCGCCTGTGCAAGTCTTGATCAATATAAAAATTATCAAGATAGAGGCAATCAATTTGCCAAAGCAGTGTTGGGTTTATTGAGATGAATAAGCGCACAAAGCCATCAAGGATTGGTCGATTCCATTTTGATCCTTTGTTGATCGTGGTTAGCTTGAGTTTATTGCTGATTGGATATGTGATGGTGGCGTCATCTTCTTTACATTTAGGTGCAAAGCTCAATAGTGGCAATGAATTCCATTATCCCTTAAGACAGTCATTGCATATCGGTTTAGGTTTGTTTTTAGGTGTTATCGTTGCTAAAACACCGCTTCAATTTTGGGAGAATTGGGGGCAACGGCTGTTTATTATGGGTATAGTGCTCTTAATGATAGTGTTGGTGCCTGGATTAGGTGTAAAAGTGAATGGTAGTACGAGGTGGTTATCGCTGTTTGGTATTAGATTACAGGTGTCTGAAATTGTAAAGTATTTTTCAGTCATTTACATGGCTGGTTATGTGACTCGTCACCAAAAATCAATTTTAGTTTCTATCTCTGCGTTAATTAAGCCTCTGTTATTGTTTGGGTTTGCTGGCTTGCTGTTGCTGATGGAACCCGATTTTGGTTCAACAGTGGTTATTATGATCATTGCGATGGGGGTTATGTTTTTAGCCGGTGCCCGCTTATCGCCATTTATTGGATTATTTTCGGTGGGTGCTATAGGGGCTTCTTTATTAGTTTATCTTGAGCCTTACCGGATGAAGCGTGTCACTAGTTTTCTTAATCCATGGGCTGATCCTAAAGATACAGGTTACCAATTAGTTCATGCGTTAATTTCTTTTGGACGAGGAGAGTGGTGGGGTGTTGGTTTAGGGTGTGGTATTCAAAAGTTATTTTATTTACCTGAAGCTCATACGGATTTCTTATTTTCAGTAATAGCGGAAGAACTAGGTTTAGCGGGAGTAATCACGGTTATTGGGTTATTTGTTATGTTGGTGTGGCGTACGTTTGAAATTGCCGCTGCAGCAGAAGCGTTGGGTGAAAGGTTTTCCGCTTTTCTTGCCTATGGATTGGGGATTTGGTTTGGTTTTCAAGCCTTTGTGAATATGGGGGTCAATATGGGGATTTTACCCACGAAAGGATTAACTTTACCGCTGATGAGTTATGGGGGGGGAAGTATGATGGTGATGTGTTGTGCGATTGCTTTATTATTTCGGATACATAGTGAAGTTGCTGAAATACAGGCTAATAAACCAAAAGAAAGGTCGAAATGGCTAAGCGTATAGTTATTATGGCGGGAGGCACAGGCGGGCATGTATTTCCAGCCCTAGCTGTTGCTGAAAACTTGCTTGAAAAAGGCTGGGAAGTTAGTTGGTTAGGTACGCAAAAAGGCCTAGAAAGTCGTGTGATTCCTGAAAAAGGCATTCAGATTGATTGGATATCAGTTGCGGGAGTGCGTGGAAAAGGAGTCGTTTCCAAAATACGGGCTGTATTTATGTTACTTAAAGCGTGTGTGCAAGCGAGTAATGCATTACGTCAGAGGAAGCCGGATGTGGTTTTGGGGATGGGTGGATTTGTTGCTGGGCCTGGGGGCTTAATGGCAAAGTGCTTAGGGATTCCATTAGTCATTCATGAACAAAATCGAGTGCCTGGTACTACAAATCGTTTACTCGCTCGTTTGGCGAATCGTGTTTTAGAGGCGTTTCCCAGTAGTTTTAAAAAGAAGGTGAATGCAGTTTGTACTGGCAATCCTTTAAGGCAATCATTTTTAGATGTTTTAGAAACTGAATCGCTAAAAATAAACAATGAGCTGCATTTATTAGTAGTTGGTGGTAGTCAGGGCGCTCAAATTTTGAATGAAGTCGTTCCAGAGGCTATGAAAGCTTATCAGGAGATAGACCAGTTTAGCCAGTCTATTGGTATAAAACATCAGACGGGTAGTGTGATGCAGGCACAGGTTGCGGAACGATATAAAACTTTAGGTCTTAAAGCTGAGGCGATGGCATTCATTGATAATATGGAAAGTGCTTATCAATGGGCTGATGTAGTTATTTGTAGAGCTGGAGCAATGACGGTCAGTGAAGTTGCCGCGATGGGTGTTCCTGCTATATTTGTGCCTTTACCAGGTGCGATTGATGATCACCAAACAGCGAATGCGCGTTATTTAACGGATGCTGGGGCTGGTTTTCTCTTAAAACAACAGGATATGACGCCTGTATCTTTAGCAAATACTATAAATGAGGCTTTGAAAAATTTGGCAGTGATGAGTGAGGCGGCGCAACGGTGCTCGCGCTTAGATGCAACTGAAGTAGTGGCTAACTATTGTATATTGGAGGCTGGTTTATGAGTACTCCTGCGAGTACACATATTGCATCTACATTAGGCAATATTAAGCGTATCCATTTTGTCGGCATTGGTGGTACTGGTATGTGTGGTATTGCTGAAGTGTTGTCAAATTTAGGTTATCAGGTGTCAGGTTCCGATATCAAAGAAAGCTTAGTCACTCAAAGATTGGAGGCGCTTGGCGTGAGTATAGCCATTGGCCATCGTAGAGAAAATGTGACGGATGTAGATGTGGTTGTGGCATCAACCGCCATAGATCGCAGTAACGAAGAAATTGATCAAGCTTATATTAATCGAATTCCAGTGATCCCTCGTGCAGAGATGCTGGCTGAGTTAATGCGTTTTCGATTTGGTATTGCTGTTGCCGGAACACATGGAAAAACAACGACAACGAGTTTAACGGCCTGCGTTTTAGCCGAAGGTGGGCTTGATCCCACGTTTGTGATCGGTGGGCGTTTAAATAGTGCAGGTAGTAATGCAAAATTAGGTTTGGGCAATTATTTGGTTGCTGAAGCGGATGAGAGTGATGCCTCTTTTTTATATCTTCAGCCAATGATCGCGATAGTGACAAATATTGACCAAGATCACATGGAAACTTACCAAAATAGTTACCAGCGCTTAAAAGATACCTTTATAGAGTTTTTACATCACCTACCTTTTTATGGGTTGGCGGTGTTGTGTTTAGATGACGAAGGAGTTAGGGAGATATTGCCCCAGATATCTAAACCAGTCATAACGTATGGCGTCCATGAGGATGCGGATGTTCGGGCGGTTGATGTTGAACAAAAAGGAATGCTGACTACGTTTAATGTTGTTCGTAGAGGGGATTATCCTGCCTTAAAAGTAACACTCAATATGCCAGGATGGCATAACATGCTGAACTCTTTGGCAACTATTGCGGTAGCTACTAAGTTGGCTGTTTCAGATGTGGCAATAATTAAGAGTTTAGGTGCTTTTACTGGTGTTGGTCGTCGATTTCAAATTAATGGAGACTTAACGATAGACGATGGAAAGATTACTTTAGTAGATGATTACGGTCATCATCCTAAAGAAATCGCCGCGACATTAGAAGCGCTTCGACAAGCATGGCCTGATAGACGTTCGGTGATTATTTTTCAGCCCCATCGTTATACACGCACTCGGGATTTGTTTGAAGATTTTGTTCATATTCTATCCACTGTAGACGTTTTGATTTTAATGGAAGTGTATGCGGCAGGAGAGTCCATTATTAATGGTGCTGATGGCCGAACTTTAAGTCGAGCGATTAGAATGAGGGCACAAGTTGATCCAGTGTTCGTTGATAGCTGGCAAGAATTACCTAAAATTTTAGCGGGTATTGTTAAGCCTAATGATGTCATCTTAACAATGGGGGCCGGTAATGTAGGGCAATTTGCAACACAATTGCCAGAATTATTAACCGAAGCATTAGACCTTCGACCGCAGGTCAATCAATCGCTATGAAAGGTCAATTGTTATTTAATGAGAAATTAATTAAATATACCAGTTGGCGCGTGGGAGGCCCCGCTGAACGCTTGTACATCCCTTTTGACAAAGAAGATTTATGTGAGTTTATAAAGTCTTTGCCTTCATTAGAACCCGTGTTTTGGATAGGGTTAGGTAGTAACTTATTAGTCAGAGATGGTGGTATAAAAGGCACTGTCATAAATACGAAAGGTCGATTAAAGGTTATGCGACTCGTTGATGAGACCACTGTCTATGCAGAAGTGGGTGCTCCTTGTGCCTTAGTCGCCCGCTTTTGTGCTGAACAGGGATTAATAGGTGCTGAGTTTTTAGCAGGTATTCCAGGCACTATGGGTGGGGCTTTAAAAATGAATGCGGGTGCATTTGGAGGTGAAACCTGGGGGATTGTTTCTCAAGTAGAGGTGATTGATTCCGTGGGACATACATCGATACGCACTTCTTCTGATTATGTGGTGAATTATCGATCGGTAAAGTCTGATAGATCAGAATGGTTCCTGAGTTGCAGCTTGAAATTACAGAAAGGTAATGCGGTTGAGAGTCAGCAAAAAATAAAAGCCTTATTAGAGAGGCGAGCTCAAACACAACCGACTAATCAACCAAGTTGTGGTTCGGTATTTAAAAATCCTGACGGGGATTTTGCGGCAAGATTGATAGAGGCTTCTGGGTTAAAAGGGTATTCCGTCGGAGGAGCGCGTGTTTCTGAAAAACATGCCAATTTTATAGTTAATACGGGTAATGCAACAGCCGCAGAAATTGAATATTTAATTGCGTATGTGCAAAGTAAAGTAAAAGAGCTACATGGTGTAGACCTAAAGACAGAGGTATGTATGGTGGGTGAAGTAGATAGTATTGTTTCATCTCAGGTGTCTTTGCTGCATCCTGAAAAATTTGGGCGAGTGGTTGTATTGATGGGTGGAACTGCGGCTGAACGAGCTGTTTCACTTCGAAGTGGTGCGGCCGTTTATGAGGCCTTGATACGTAAAGGTGTCGATGCTATTGCAATTGATGTGACGAGTAGTCCCATTGAGGCTTTAAATGGATTAAAAGTAGATAGGGTTTTTAATATTATTCATGGAAGAGGAGGAGAAGATGGTGTTCTTCAAGGGGTTCTTGAAGCATTAGGTATTCCTTATACAGGTAGTCGAGTTTTAGCCTCTGCATTAACAATGGACAAGCTTAGAACCAAATTATGCTGGCAAGGTTATGGTTTGGTCACTCCTAAATGGTTTTTATTGAAAGATGAGCATGACCTTGATGCATGCATTGAGAAATTAGGTTTTCCGGTGATTGTAAAACCTGCTCAAGAAGGTTCTAGTATTGGAATGAGTAAGGCCAATTCAAGGGATGAATTACAGAAAGCGTTGCAAGTAGCTTTAGAATATCGTTGTGATGTTTATGCAGAAAGTTGGGTAACGGGTAAAGAGTACACTGTCGCAATTTTGAATGATCAAGCTTTGCCAGTTATTCATGTACAAACACCCAATACTTTTTATGACTACGAGGCTAAATATAATGCGACCACTACGCAATACCATTGTCCGTCTGGATTAAGTGAAGAGCAGGAACAATTTATAAAAAACTTGGCGGTGACAGCAAGTCAAGTAGTGGGCGCTAAAGGTTGGGCAAGGGTTGATGTATTTATTGATGATTTAGGTCAATATCAATTGATTGAGATCAATACCGTCCCAGGTATGACGGATCATAGTTTAGTTCCAATGGCCGCTAAGCAGTCGGGTATTGATTTTGAAGAATTAGTCTGGCGAGTATTAGAGACTAGTTTAGAGTAATGACTATTGTAGGTATTAAGCCCCTATTAATCGGATTATTACTAATGAGTCTGATGGGTATTGCAGGGTGTGAATCAGTTATAAAGTGGCCAATGAAATCGTTGCCTCTTAAAAGTCTATCGGTACCTATAAAGTATGTACGAATAGAGGGTGTGTTTCAGTACCTTAGTAAACAAGAAGTTCAGATGGCATTACAGTCATTAGTAAAGGCGGGCTTTTTTGATGTCGATATGCAAGAAATCCATTCGGTGATTGCAGCGATGCCCTGGGTTGATACGGTGACGGTAAAGCGTATTTGGCCTGATACGATTGATATTAAAGTACATGAAAAAAAGCCTTATGCACGTTGGGGTGAGAAAAGTTTAATTACCGAAGAAGGGGTTATCTTTACACCTAGGAACTTGGACCAATTTGAAAGTGTAGCCCGAGTCAGTGGACCTGAAACACAGCAAGTGAAAGTATTAGAAATAATGAAAGGTGTTAAAACAGCTTTAGCTGATCAATCGATGACATTGGCTGAGTTTAGTGTTAATGATCGGGGGGCTTGGAAAATGAAATTGGTAACAGGTTTAGAAATATTGTTGGGCCGAAACGAACAATTAAAGAAATTACAGCGTTTTTTGAAAACGTTGACAGTGTTAAAACAAGAACAGATTGAGCAAATAGCAATAGTTGACTTGAGATATCCCAATGGATATGCGGTTTCATGGAAAGATGGGGTCGCTGAATTTGATTGGAAAGCCATTGCAAATCCCATTCCCAATAATGAATAAGTCTATGAACAGGCGATAAAGAGTAAATAAGATGGCAAAAAAAGCAGAGCGTAATTTAATAGTCGGATTAGATATTGGAACGTCAAAGGTTGCAGCTATTGTTGGTGAAGTTACAAGTGATGGCAAAATAGAAATAATTGGCATAGGGACTACACCTTCTAAAGGGTTAAAAAAAGGGGTGGTGGTAAATTTGGAATCGACGGTTCAGTCAATTCAAAAAGCCATTGAAGAGGCAGAGTTAATGGCGGGGTGTCAGATTCGATCAGTTTTTGCCGGTATTGCAGGAAGCCATATTAGAAGTCTAAATTCTCATGGTATTGTGGCTATAAAAGATAAAGAAGTCACTCAATATGATATTGATAGGGTGATTGATTCAGCGCGTGCCGTAGCTATTCCTGCGGATCAGAAAATATTACACATTTTGCCACAAGAATTTGTGATTGATCTTCAAGATGGGATTAAAGAACCGATAGGGATGTCGGGTATACGCTTAGAAGCGAAAGTACACATGGTCACTGGGAGTGTCAGTGCGTCACAGAACATTATCAAATGTATACGTCGCTGTGGATTAGAAGTCGAAGATATTGTTTTGGAGCAGTTGGCGTCTTGTAATTCGGTATTGACTGAAGATGAAAAAGAATTGGGCGTGTGTTTAATTGATATTGGCGGTGGTACAACGGATATTGCGATTTTTGTTGAGGGCGCCATAAAGCATACAGCCGTTATTCCTATAGCGGGTGATCAGGTAACCAATGATATTGCTGTCGCTTTAAGGACTCCAACCATTAATGCGGAAGAAATTAAGAGAAAATATGCTTGTGCATTAACTCAATTAGCGAATGTTGATGGTGTGATTGAGGTGCCTAGTATAGGAGATAGAGCGCCACGTAAGATTTCAATGCACAATTTAGCGGAAATTATAGAGCCTCGTTATGAAGAATTGATGCTCTTAGTGCAGTCAGAATTGAGACGAAGTGGGAATGAGGAGTTAATTGCGGCAGGGGTGGTATTAACAGGTGGTAGTTCTAAAGTAATGGGGCTCATTGAGTTGGCAGAAGAGATATTTCATGTGCCCGTCAGAATGGGGGGGCCACAAAATGTATCTGGGCTCACTGAAGTAGTGAGAAATCCTATTCACTCAACGGGGGTTGGGTTATTGATGTATGGAAAAGAGCATCAAATATTAGGTAGAAGTCACGAAACAGATGGGTTGGGATGGATTTCGAAAATGAAAAGCTGGTTTCAAGGTAATTTTTAATAACGTTTATTTTTGTATTTAAGGGGTAGTGTCGTGAAATATGAGTTAGTGGATACATATACGCAATCTGCAGTTATCAAGGTCATTGGTGTTGGTGGCGGCGGCGGTAATGCAATTAATCATATGGTGGGTTGTCATATTGAAGGTGTAGAGTTTATTTGTGCAAATACGGATGCGCAAGCCTTAAGAAAAATATCGGTAGATACCGTTATTCAATTAGGGGTTGAGTTAACTAAAGGTTTAGGAGCAGGGACTAACCCAGAAATAGGTAAGTTGGCTGCTGAAGAAAATAAAGATCGTATTAAGGAAGTCTTACAAGGCGCAGATATGGTTTTCTTGACTGCAGGTATGGGTGGTGGAACAGGCACAGGCGCTATTCCCGTTATTGCGCAAATTGCCAGTGAAATGGGAATATTAACGGTTGCTGTTGTGACTAAGCCCTTTTTATTTGAAGGTAAAAAGAAACAATTAGTGGCTGAACAAGGCATTATAGAACTGGAAAAGTACGTTGATTCTTTAATTACTATTCCTAATCAGAAATTATTGCCTGTATTGGGTAACAATGTTTCATTGATGAATGCGTTTAAAGCAGCAAATGATGTATTGCTAGATGCAGTACAAGGAATTACTGAGTTAATTGTTCATCCTGGTATGATTAACGTGGACTTTGCTGACGTTAGAACCGTAATGACGGGCATGGGTGCTGCAATTATGGGCGTGGGTTCTGCCTCAGGTGAACATCGTGCAAGAGAAGCGGCAGAAAAGGCAATTGCTTGTCCTTTACTTGAAGATATTAATTTACAAGGTGCTCGTGGTATTTTAGTTAATATTTCAGCGGCTGATATGGGTGTTGCTGAGTTTAATGAAGTGGGTAATATTGTCCATGAATTTGCGGCTGAAGATGCTGTCATTAAAATTGGTATGGCGATTGATCCATCATTAGGTGATGAAATTAAGGTGACCGTTGTTGCAACAGGTATGGGATTACCCCGTGCCATTGTTAAAGCACCAGTAAAAATTATGCATAAGTCGACAGCGGGTAGTGCGAATTATGATGAGTTAGATAGACCGATTAGTACGCGTCAGGCAGGAAACTCTGAGGCTAGAGAAACTCGTTTTGGTGCACAAACTAAAAAAGAGGTTGATTTAGATTATTTGGATATCCCTGCATTTTTAAGACGTCAAGCAGATTGATTCTAGTCAATATCCTCGAAAGGACGCACTTTTTAGGCAGGGCGAGGAATTTCCTCGTCTTGACTAAAAGCGTTTTTTAAGTTGGTTTTATCGCAAATATTTTCTGACAAATAATTCATCATTATTTTATCGGTAGATAAAATACAATTATTTACTTAAAATATCATCAAAAATATATTTTTCAGTAACCTTAGCTGTTTGGATGGTCTTTTTAAATAATAAAGGACTGTACGTACACTTAGCTAATCAAACATACGCATTATGGAACAAAACAATCTTATTCTTGGAATCCCTTCGTTTACTTACGCCGACCTATATGATGCTGCACGTCTAAAAGACTTAATGGATGTTTTTGACGCATCAATCAAAAAACATGATATCGAATTGTATGATAAATTTTCTACTTATCGGCAAAGTCAGGGTGATGGTCTAAAGCCTGAAGAGATTTCTGAATTGTTAGTCGCCATGGGGCCTTATGTGGGTCAGTTTGTGGCTAAATTGTTTAATGTTACTCCGCAACATCAAGCCCAAGCCGAAAAGATCAAAGATGAAATTGATACGATCTTCACTTTTAAGAATGAAGTGGTTGAAAAACTAGGTGTTGTTTTTAAAGGTCAAGATACGAGTGAGTGGAAAATCCCTGAAATTTTAAATCGTTTTGATTTATTAATAGAAGCAGGTTTTTCTGAAGCCAATGAAGACCCCGATCCTGAGCATCGTGTGGCACGTGTTGGTGCAGTGATTGGTTTATTGTCTAGTCATTACAAATTGGTCGCGAAAGGAAAAGATAGCTCGTATGAAAATGCTGACGAGCAAGTTGTGGCATTGCGTGCAAAATTAGCTGATCATGATCTAGCGGCTACAGAATTTTCTGACATTATAAACACAAGTGATGCGGCTGATTTTGTTAGCGCCTTGATGAGCATCGTTCAACGTTGGAGTTTTGTTGCGCAACAAGATAACGATGTTGTGGCTGATTGGTTAAGCTTTAAATTTCCAGAAAAAAGAGATTTTAATAATTTAGTTGAGCATGAAGTCGTTGATCGTGGCCAATTTACGGCTTGGATGGGCGAGTTAGAGCATCGCCGCCGCCGTGATGGTTTTAAATTAACAGATCCCCGATATAATCAAAGACAAGTTTTATCCGAAGTTAATCATTGTATTTATTGCCATGAGCGTGACACTGATTCATGTTCTAAAGGCATGAGAAATAAGAAAACCAATGAATTTAAAACTGATCCATTAGGTGTAACCACGATTGGTTGTCCTTTAGATGAAAAGATTTCTGAAATGCATTTGGTGAAGCGTAAAGGTGACAATATTGGTGCCTTGGCGATTATCGTAATCGATAACCCTATGTGCCCAGGTACGGGTCATCGTATCTGTAACGAATGTATGAAAGGTTGTATCTATCAAAAAACCGATCCTGTTAACATTCCGCAAATTGAAACCAGTGTATTAACCGATGTGTTATTCATGCCGTATGGTTTTGAGATTTATAGTTTATTAACACGTTGGAATCCATTAAACGTTAAACGACCTGTAATGTTGCCTTATAACGGCAAAAATGCTTTGGTCGTCGGTTTAGGGCCGGCGGGTTACACCATGAGTCATTATTTATTAAATGAAGGCTTTGGGGTGGCGGGTATTGATGGTCTTAAATTAGAGCCTTTACCTGTTGAGTTAACAGGTGATGCCAATACGTTACCGACACCGATTGTTGACTTTAAAGATTTATATGAAGATTTAGATAAGCGTATTTTAGCGGGCTTTGGTGGTGTAGCTGAATATGGTATTACGGTGCGTTGGGATAAAAACTTCTTGAAAGTAATTTATCTTACCCTACAAAGACGTGCGGCTTTTCGTTCTTATGGCGGGGTACGTTTTGGTGGTACATTAACCATTGATGACGCTTGGGACATGGGTTTTGATCATATTTGTATCGCATCGGGTGCGGGTCAACCGACTATTATCGATCTAAAAAACAATTTAATGCGAGGTATCCGTAAAGCATCTGATTTCTTAATGGCTTTACAATTGACCGGCGCAGCTAAAGCGTCTTCAATGGCTAACCTGCAAGTACGGTTACCTGCGGGTGTTATTGGTGGTGGTTTAACAGCGATTGATACGGCAACAGAATTGATGGCGTACTATCCTGTGCAAGTTGAAAAAATATTGCATCGTTATGAAACGCTTGTAAATGTCTATGGTGAGCAAGTGGTTCGTGCGCGTTATGACAAAGAAGAGACGATTATCCTAGATGAGTTTTTAGCGCATGGTAACGTTATTCATGCAGAACGAGTGCGTGCAGAAAGTGAAGGAGAAGCACCTAACTTTCAACCCTTAGTTGAAGCATGGGGTGGTGTAACTTTGTTTTATCGTAAAGGTATGAAAGATGCGCCGGCATATCGTCAAAATCATGAAGAAATTAGTGAAGCTTTAGAAGAAGGTATTGCGTTGGCTGAAGGT
>CAIPDT010000023.1 GCA_903863905.1 uncultured Methylococcaceae bacterium | reverse complement strand
TAAAAAAAGCGGGTGGTTATACTGAAGCCATCACGGTGACTATTGCCGATGGCACTTATACCTTAAGTCATCCCTTACATTTTAGTTTAATGGATACCGGTCTTCCGGATAGACCTATTACTTGGCAAGGAGAGCAGGGCGCTAAAGTGATTATCAGTGGCGGTATTGCTCTAAATTGTTCCAAGCAAGATTCACCATTATGGAATTGCCCTTTAACAGAGAAACCCTTTAATACCGAAGCGTTTGATCCCAACCGGATTAAAGGTAATGCCCCAAAGTTTGAACTTTACGTTAATCAACAAAAACTACATCTAGCCCGTTGGCCTGATGAAGGTTGGGCACATATTAAATTACCGGTAAATAAAGAAACTCAATTTTCGGTCATGGAACCGTTGCCAGTTTTAAGCCATGCTCTTAAAAATGCCCAAGTACATATTTTTGCCAGTAATGATTGGTATGATCAGTATTTAGGCGTAGAGCAGCTTAATCCCACCGATAATAGTCTTAAACTCACTAGTGCAACAGCATTTCCGTTAGATAGTGGGCGGCGTTTTTATCTGCAAAACTTACCCAGTTTATTAAATGCCCCTAATGAATGGCTGTATGACGAAACCCAGCAAAAGCTTAGTTTTATCCTACCCATAGATATCAATCCCACTCAGGTCATTATATCGTCTGTACCTAATTTATTGGTTGCAGAAGGGATTAAAAACATGAGCTTTAAGAATATCAGTTTTCAATACAGTGCCGCCACCGCGATTAAAGTCACCGATTCAAGTGCTATTAGCCTAGATCACTTAGAGCTGAGTCACATCGATGGCATAGGCGTTGAGATTAATGGCGGGCAACAGGTACAACTTCAGAATAGTGTTATTCATCATACGGGAGCGCATGGGGTGATTGTTTCGGGTGGGGATAAGGTTACCTTAACACCTTCTGGGCATATTATTTATAATAATCATATTCATGATGTGGCCACTAAGATTTTAACGTACTCCTCTGCTATTGAAGTGAAAGGGGTTGGGGTGACTGTTCAGCACAACTTATTAGAACAGGGTGCGGGTACGGGGATTTTATTAAATGGTAATGATCATGTTATCGAAAAAAATGATGTCAGTCACTTTTGTGAGCAAGCCTCTGATTGTGGGGCTTTTTATACCGGTAGAGATTGGTCATGGCGGGGCAATCGACTAATAAATAACTATTTTCATGATATAAAGGGTTATGGATTGCAAAGCGTTAATGTTGCCAATAATCAAGCGGTTTATGGGCTAACAGGAGCAGTCGGGGTGTATTTAGATGATGGTGCGAGTGGTTTTGAAGTGAGTCATAATATCTTTGAAAATGCCGGCACTCTGTCGATACAAGTCGGGGGTGGTCGTGATAATAAAATCATCAATAATGTCTTTAAAACCAGTTATTATGCAATATGGGTTGATGATCGTTGGCCGGCCTATGACTGGAACGCTATGCAGAAAAACCTAAACTCAACACCTTACCAGACGGCTTTATGGCAACAGAAATACCCAGAACTTACAGTGCCCATGTTTAATCGAACCTGGCCAGAAGGGAATAAAGTTGAACACAATATACTGGTGACTGATAAACCGAATGGCTTATTAATGCGTTATTTTGTGCCCATGCAATCGACTGTTATTGGCCATAACTTAGTTTGGGCTATCGAAGGCACGCCTACGGTTGATTATAAGATTTTAGATTTGAATAAAGCCGTCGGTGGCGCCTCTTGGCAACAATGGAGCGCCGAAGGCATAGAGAGAAACAGTCTGGTCGCTGATCCTTGTATGAGTATTGTTAATAAAACACTCGTCACTTGTGCTTCATCTCCTATTAAAGCAATTGGCTTTAATCTTATTGAAGCGGATATAGGCTTAGTGAAGTAGGAATATGTTTTTTAATATATTTAAATTATTGAATTGAATTGAGCTAGTTTAGCGGTTTTGGCGGATCAACATCCACACTGGCGGCCTGATAGTTTTGGTTACACAGTTTTAGGTAGTGTCACATCAATACAATTTCCGATTGCTAAGCTCACTGATTATAAAGATAGAGTGGATGAATTATTGACAT
>CAIPDT010000022.1 GCA_903863905.1 uncultured Methylococcaceae bacterium | reverse complement strand
TCTAAACCGTTTTTAATAGTAAATCGCATAGTTAATAAGCCTACTCTCCAAACAAGTTGCGGCGAACTCATCCCCTTATAGTCTGGATAACAATATAAGAGGCGCATAAAGACATAAAACGTTGGCATTACACCACAAAACTGATGTTTTCTCAATGCCGTATTTAGTAGTCAATTAATATAATCATAATAAATAAAGGTGTTATTGATTTGAAGTCAATCAACAAAATAGCATTCTAGGCTTGATCAAAGATTGTTATGAGATTTAATTATTCACACTGCTGTGCTAAAGCCAAATATTGAATAATTTTTAAACCCGCACTTTCAATCGTGTCACCAAAAGCAACCACACCGTCCTCATGCCCCAGCATCGTAAAAAGCGAGGTCTTTTGTAAACAGCCAGAATGATATAAACGCGCCACTTCATTAGCCATTGCCACGGTACCATAAGGGATTTCTGCCGCAATAAACGGCAACTGAAGAGCGTGAGTGTGCCGCCAAATCACAGGACTATGCACATGAATAACGGCTTGAATATTGGTATTTAACGCATACAAACTCGCATGGGTTAAAGATTCTGAAGACGGCTGATATAAGCCAAGGGAACGCAAACTATTATGTTGGATATCGGCTTCAAGCACTAGCGCCATTTGCTCTGGCGCTATTGAAACTATCATGCCCGTTTGACTGCCGGTAATGATAAATTGCGAACTATGTTCCTGTAAACGCTGACTGATATTACCAAAGCCTAAGCCCTCATACCGCTCAGGATCTTGACCTATTAACGCTAGTTTAAATAAGATTTGTCGCCAAGCATCTAAGGCTTTAAGCGAAAATATCGCCTCAATACGCTGTTGCTTATGAGTGAGACGATATTTGATAACCCCTTCTTTTTCTGTCATTCGATATTAGGCAATATCCGCCAAATTACCTCTCGTTTCTAACCAAACTTTTCTGTCAGGCGAACGCTTCTTGGCTAATAATAAATCTAATTGCGCCGTGGTATCGTCATCCTCTAATATAGTCAGTTGTACCAAACGACGGGTATCGGGATTCATCGTGGTTTCGCGTAATTGGCTAGGATTCATTTCTCCCAAACCTTTAAAGCGTTGCACGTTGATCTGCCCCCTTAACTTTTCAGCCTTAATTCTATCCAATACCCCTAAGCGCTCCGCTTCGTCTAAAGCATAAAACACCCGTTTACCCACATCAATTCGATATAAAGGCGGCATCGCCACAAACACGTGCCCTTCCCTTACCAAGGCATTAAAGTGTTGATAAAACAAAGCACAAATTAAAGTCGCAATATGATTACCATCCGAATCGGCATCGGCAAGAATACACACTTTGCCATAACGAAGCCCTGTTAAATCACTAGATCCAGGTTCTATGCCTAAAGCAACTGCAATATCATGAACCTCTTGTGACGCCATCACTTGACTAGATTCAACTTCCCAGGTATTAAGAATCTTACCTCGCAGTGGCATAATCGCTTGAAAATCACGTTCACGCGCTTGCTTAGCTGAGCCACCGGCTGAATCCCCTTCGACTAAAAATATCTCTGTTCTAGCAAGATCTTGCGCAGCACAATCTGCCAACTTTCCGGGTAAAGCCGGCCCAGTCGTAATGCGTTTACGAATAATCTTTTTATTTGAGCGCAACCGTTTTTGTGCACTTGAGATAATAATCTCAGCTATCTTTTCACCTTCACCGGGATTTTGATTCAACCACAAACTAAAACTATCTTTTGCGACACCTGACACAAAAGCTACACACTCTCGTGAACTTAAGCGCTCTTTAGTTTGCCCTGAAAACTGAGGGTCTTCTAACTTAACTGACAAGACAAAATGACAGTTTTCCCAGACATCTTCGGGAGCCACCTTAACGCCTCGGGGCAATAAACCACGAATATCACAAAATTCGCGCATCGCTTCAGTTAAACCGGCCCGCAAACCATTCACATGGGTGCCGCCTTGAGCCGTGGGGACTAAATTAACATAACTCTCGTTAAGTACTTCGGCAGGATTTTCAAAAGCCCACACCACACCCCATTCAACGGCTTCATGTTTAGCGGCAATATCGCCCATAAAGGGTTGTTCAGGAAAGTAATCAATATCACCAATTCGATCAATTAAATATTCTTTAAGACCGTCTTGATAGCACCATTCAAAAAAGTCGTTACTGTGTTCGTCTTTTAAGGTGATTTTTAAACCCGGACATAAAACCGCCTTAGCGCGTAAGACATGTTTGAGTTTGCTCACTGAAATTTTACTGGAATCAAAATATTTTTCATTTGGCCAGAATTTAACCTGAGTACCGGTATTATTACGCCCTACCGTGCCCGTCTCAATTAAATCGGTTTGTTTTTCACCCTCCGCAAACGACATAGCATAAACTTTACCATTACGCTTAACTTCGATCTCTAATTTGGCGGATAACGCGTTAACAACCGATACGCCCACCCCATGCAAACCGCCTGAAAACTGGTAATTCTTATTAGAAAACTTACCGCCGGCATGTAATTGCGTCAAAATAACTTCAACTCCCGGAATACCCTGTTCTGGATGAATATCCACAGGCATTCCTCGACCATCATCACTGACTAAAACCGAACCATCCTTGTATAACACCACCTCAATCGACTTAGCATGTCCGGCCATTGCCTCATCGACACTGTTATCAACCACTTCTTGAACCAAATGATTGGGGCGGGTGGTATCCGTGTACATTCCCGGTCTTTTACGAACCGGTTCCAAACCGCTTAATACTTCAATAGCGGCCGCATTATATTCATTACTCATTCTGACAACAAACTCACTAACCAATGATAGTTACAACGTTTTTTATGCTTTATTGTTACTGGGGTTGCTTTAAGGCAATTTTTGCGTCATTCCAAAAAGAATCTAACTCCGCCAATTCACAATCTAATAAACTTCGCTCTGAAGCTTCCACTTGTGCCTCAATATATTCAAAGCGTTTAGAAAACTTTCGATTGCTTTCTTTTAAGGCAATTTCGGGGTTAACCTTTAAATGACGCGCTAAATTAACCGCCACAAATAATAAATCCCCGATTTCTTCCTGAATATGCGCTTGATCACCCGATTCCCAGGCTTCTTTAACCTCAGCTAACTCTTCTAACACCTTATCAAAAACAGGGGGCACATCTGGCCAATCAAAACCATGCTGTGCCGCCCGATCTTGGATCTTTTCAGAAGCCATTAAAGCCGGCAAACTCGCTGCCACACCCGCTAATACACTTAGCTTTTCGGTTGATTTTTGTTTTTCTGCACGTTCATCAGCTTTAGACTGTTCCCACGCTTGATGACGTTCTGCATCGGTCTTAAAAACAGCATCAGAAAACACATGCGGGTGCCGACGAATTAATTTGTCAGAAATACTCAGAGAAACCGCCTCAAAATCAAAGTGTCCACGCTCTTTAGCAATTTGAGCATGAAAAACGACTTGTAATAAAAGATCCCCTAACTCAGCTTGTAAATCTTCTAAATCATTGCGTTCAATGGCGTCCACCACTTCATACGCTTCTTCTATTAAGTACGGGATTAAGCTTTTAAAATCTTGCTTAATATCCCAAGCGCAGCCATCTTCAGGTTGACGTAATCGCGACATCAGGTCTAATAACTGCTGAGTATTCTTTAACATACTAAAAGTCCAAGGCTTATCATCAATTAAAAAGAAAAACCGAAGTTTTCATGAAAACGTTGCTTAAAACTTTCTGTATCAAAACTATGGTTTTGGGTGCCGTTATGTTCAATCTTCATGGCGCCCATTAAAGAGGCTATTCTGCCGGTAACTTCCCAGTCTAATTCATTCATTAAGCCATATAACAAACCAGCTCTATAGGCATCGCCACAACCGGTAGGATCTAATACCGCATGAGGTTTAGCCGCAGGAATAGAAATACATTCACCCTTTGTATAAATCTTAGAGCCATTTGCGCCTAAGGTCACCACTAAGGCTTCTACGCGTTCAGCTAACTGCTCTAAAGATAAACCGGTGCGCTCTTGCATTAACTCCGACTCATAATCATTTAAAGTGACCCAAGTGGCTTGATCAATAAAGCTAAGTAACTCAGCGCCATCAAACATCGGCATACCTTGACCTGGATCAAAGATAAAAGGGATATCTAATTCTACAAATTGTTCAGCATGTAAAATCATGCCATCTTTACCATCAGGAGAGACAATACCAATACTGATATCACGATCCACAGGAATAGAATTTAAATGTGAAAAACTCATAGCACCCGGATGAAAGGCGGTAATTTGGTTACCTTCCTCATCAGTGGTAATGTAAGCCTGACCCGTATATTGATTGTCTAATGCTTGAATAAACTCACTCGACAAACCATTTTGATTCATCCAACGGCTGTACGGCTCAAAATCATGCCCTACTACGGCCATTGTTAAGGCTTCTTCGCCTAATAAATTAAGGTTGTAGGCAATATTACCTGCACAACCTCCAAACTCACGTCTCAGCACTGGCACCAAAAACGATACATTTAAGATATGTACCTTTTCTGGCAAAATATGATGTTTAAATTTATCATGAAACACCATAATAGTGTCATAAGCCATTGATCCGCAAATTAATGCACTCATTGATTATTCCTTAAATTAAAATTAATGCCCAAGTCGTTGCCGCCCAAGCTAATGACATCATAACCGCTGCTGAGCCAATATCTTTAGCTCGACCCGATAATTCATGATGCTCAAATCCTACCCGATCAACCACTGCTTCAACCGCTGAATTTAATAACTCAACCAGCATGACTAACACGATACTGCCAATCAACAACAATTTTTCAACGGTTGATTGCCCTAGCCAGATCGCTAAGGGGGTTGTTACTACAAATAATATAACTTCCTGTCTAAAAGCCTCTTCATGTGTCCACGTTGCTTTAAAGCCTGCAACCGAAAAATAACACGCATTGATAAGACGTTTAAATCCTTTTGCATTTTGATTAGCCATTATTATGATCCCTAAAAGAAAAAGAATTAATTGTACTTAAGTTAAATGAAATAATAACGACAGGTAAACTTATATTTTACTCTTCAATATAAGCTTGATACGCTTCAGCATCCATCAATTGATCTAAATCCGATAAATTATCGGCTTTAATACAAAATATCCACGTACTGTAAGGGGCGTCATTAATTTGTTCAGGCTCATCGCCCAATAACAAATTAGTGGCCACCACTTCTCCAGCGACAGGACTAAATAAATCAGACGCGGTTTTAACAGACTCCACCACCGCACATTGCTCATTAGCCTGCACTTTACGACCTAATTCTGGTAGATCTACAAAGACTAAATCGCCCAATTGCTGTTGAGCAAAATCAGTAATACCAACACGAACGACATTATCTTCTTCAACACTCACCCATTCATGAGAGTTGGCATATTTTAAATTAGTGGGTAATACACTCATCGTTTCATCTCTAAAAAAACGCAATTAAAATAACATAATCCACAGCTTAAGAGACAAAGGTTAATTTCAACCTTGAACCTTGAAGTGTGAACCTTTAGACTACACAGTCTCATATAGTACCAAACATCATTAAAACATGCCTGACATACTGATATATACCACTGCTATTTGCCCTTATTGCGTGATGGCTAAACGTCTACTCGACAAAAAAGGCGTGACTTATAAAGAAATTAATGTAGATTCGGCTCCTGGGTTACGAGAAGAATTAATGCAAAAAACCAAACGCCGCACCGTGCCCCAAATTTATATTGGTGATTTTCATGTGGGTGGTTTTGATGATTTACATGCTTTAGAACAACAAAAAAAATTGGATGCTTTACTGACTGATGCCTCATAACCCTCAGCAAACACCGTCTCCTTGCATCCGTAAATGCACCTTAAATGCACAGGATATTTGCTTAGGCTGCTTTAGAACATTGGACGAAATCGTCCACTGGAGTCAAGTAGATAATAAAACGCGTCAGGTATTTATACATAATATTGCAAAGCGTAAAGCAGGGACTAAGCCCCCACCCTTCAATGCTTAAATGAGAGGCCCTAGTTATGAAACAACTGCACAGAAAAGATTTATTTGGCTGGTCAGAATTTAATGAAGATCGTAATTTAGATTTCCACAGCATCTTATGGATACGTGAAGAAGGTAATATTTTAATTGATCCCTTACCGTTATCAGAACATGACCACAGTCACCTACAATTATTAGGAGGTGTACATTTTATTATTGTCACCAATAGCGACCACTGCCGTGATGCTGAACATATTGCACTCACCACGGGTGCGCAAATATTAGGCCCTGCCGGAGAAGAAGAAACCTTTCCCATCACCTGTGACCGCTGGCTCATTGATAACGAAGAAGTTTGCCCAGGCTTAATTGCGTATCAGCTAGAAGGCTCAAAGACACATGGAGAACTCGCTTTACTACTGGAAAATAACACCCTAATTACTGGTGATTTAATTCGTAGTCATATCGCGGGGGAATTATGCTTATTGCCCGATGATCGTTTGGCGGATAAACAAAAAGCCATTAAATCAATTAAGCGAATGGCTGAACTTCCCAATATTAAGGCCATACTAACGGGTGACGGTTGGCCTATCTTTAATCACGGCAGCGAAGCTCTGCATCGTTTAGCTCGATCGTATTAACAGCGCTTTGAAACACTATCTCTCATGATAAAGTAACTCTTATCATGAGAGATATTAATCGCAATTCGTGCAACATATACCATTGCTCAATATTCTCCAAAACCCACGCATCCATATCTTGCTCTAACTTTTCAAAGCCCTGTGTTAATGCCGCCTCGCCTTCAGCAATAACACTATCGACAATATAGTGCTCATTTCTAATGATCGCAACCCGCTCTTTTTTGAAGTTAACACGACACTAATTTTCACTAAAAGAATAATAACAATTGATAAATCATGTTGAAAACCTTATTGTGTCTGGCTGTTTAACATTTTACACGGGAACCCGCCATTTTGAGTTTACACAGTTATAAATCGGTCGATCGCAAACAACTCGCGAAAGACATCAATGAAATCCACCAACAGGCTTTAGCTAATACAGGTGTGGACGATTTTACACACTTAACCAGAATGGAGCGCTGGGGTAAACTCTGTTCTATCCTTGGCTATGGTACCGCATGGATTTTTCCTAACCCAATCTCGGCCCTTCTTATTAGCCAAGGTAATTTTACCCGTTGGACCCAAGTCGCACATCCTATTATTCATAGAGCCTACGACAAAATGGATTGTGCCGACCTTAACCATACCAGCAAACACTTTGGAAAAGGCTGGCGCCGCTTTTTAGATTGGCCAGACTGGATGACTTTAGGTGGATGGCACTATGAACACGACGCCTTACACCACTATAAATTAGGTGAGATCTATGATCCTAATAATGCCCAACATAATATGGAATGGCTTAGACAATCTAAACTACCTCTATGGCAACGTTATGCACTCTTAGCTTTATTTTCTGGAATATGGAAACTACTGTACTACACGCCCAGAACGCATAAAGAATTACAATTAATTGATGCAAAACATCAAGGCACTCAACCACCAGAGATGACTCGCCTAGGCGCATGGAGTGTGTTTACCCCACAAGGACGTGCTTTATGGTTTCAAAGTATTTTGCCTTACGTTGGCTATCGCTTTGTATTACTACCATTACTCTTTTTACCTTTAGGTAGTTTTGCAGTAATGAGTGTTCTCATTAATTCTATTTTTGCAGAAATATTAACAAACATGCACAGCTTTTTAGTCATGATGCCTAATCATGCAGGTGATGATGTGATGATGTTTGATGAAAAAGCCACTAGCAAAGGTGAGTTTTATCTGCGCCAAATTTTAGGCTCCGTTAATTATCCCACCGGTTCTAATTTAAATGACTTCTTTTACGGTTGGCTGAATTATCAAATTGAACACCATCTTTGGCCCGACATGCCCTTAAGCCAATATCAAAAAGTGCAACCACTGGTTAAAGCACTGTGCGAAAAACATCAGATCCCTTATATTCAGCAATCGGTGTTCAAAAGACTTTTAAAAACCGTTGATGTGATGGTGGGCAAAACATCCATGTTAAGACCGCATCTAAGTTAATACAAACTAGAGCGAGCAGGAATCCACTGACGAGGTATTTTAAACTCAGGCTTGAGCGTTAAACGCCATTCGATATTAATATTATCAATGGCGTCTAATTTGATTCGTTTTGACGTTGATTCTTCCGAGACCAGCATATTCGAATGCCACACTTTCATTATATACTCCCCCTCTGGCAAATCTTTAAAAACTGTTTGATGGTTAGAAACGGTTTTTTCAAAATACGGTGTCTCAGAAATATAAATATAACCTATCATCCAATCATGGATATTACAGCCCAACACCACAACCCCTGAACTATCTAATAAGACTGGTTCGGCATGAGTTCCCGAATAAAGTGGCAACTCAAAACGCTTAGCGGATGAAAATGAATACACATGGTGACGAATATCATCATTATTAGGGAAGTTAACCCAAGTATTGACTTGAACAACCTTAACAAAAGGAAAAAACTCCTTGTCAATTTGATCAACTATTTCCTTCTTTACTTTAGGTTTAGGTTTAGGAAAACTGTTAACGTTCAAAGGGATTGCAGTGACGACTGCATTTTCAATGAGATGTCCTTCATTATCTTCGACCGAAACCGTAACCTGAGCCGCCAACGTATGTTGATATTGCACAGCCAAAACACCAAAAACATAACAGCATAGAAGATTTTTTAAGTTCATAGTCTAGCGCTTAATCAAAAATCATACGAAGAGGTCAATGCAGGCGTACTCACAAAATAATTATTATTGCCCTTGCCGTAAATCATTACATACTGATATTCAACACTCATCAACCAATGCGGCATTATTACTTTACTAACACCCGCATTTAAAATATGCGTTGTACCCGTCAATCGATAAGCCTCAGCTTGTGACCCAAAAGTTGCGTCTAAACTGGCAGCCGTTGTCACTGCATCAATATTAGGGTTAGCATTATTTTTTAAAGTCGTCGTAACAACATCCCCCTGTCGAAACTGATAACTAGACTTAATAAACAAACCACTATCAAAAAGATACAGCGTATTTAATTTGAAACTTTTATTGGTTAAATTATAGACAGAGCCTGATACTCCCTGATCTACAATAACATTGTAATCAGTGAAACGTTTATCAAATTGTAAATCGGCCCAAACACTTAATCTTTCTGTGATTCGTTTACCACTGCTCAATTGCACATGAAACTTTGACCCACTTCGCACTTGATTATTATAATCAATATAAGCACCACCGAATGATAACGAAGTCCAAGGCGCATACAATCCCAAAGCCCACTTTCTAGTGAGTGCTAAACTACCACCAAGATCGAGATTATTCATGCCCTTAAATCGATCATAAACTTCACCATTAAATTGACTTTGAATACTGAGCTTATCATGATCATTTAATTGAAAGTACTTTCCACCCACCGCCGAAAGAGCAAAAATTGAATCATCAACCGTATCATTTGATATGCCATTATTAAGATTATTACTGTACTTATATTTACCTTCCACTGTAGAGTACCATTCGGCAGAAGCGCTGGCAGATACACATAAAGATAACCCAATAATCTTTAAAATAAATTTAATATTCATCCGTGTCACGCACCCTCTTTAATCTCCAGATTGACTCGTTAGCCCATTCTATTAGCGCTTCAATAGGTAATGGACGGCAAATATAATAACCTTGAAGAAAATCACACTCTAACAATTTTAACAACTCAGAGGTTGCATGGTCTTCTACGCCCTCAGCGACCACTTTTAAATTCATTTTATGGGCTAACTCTAGTGTTGAAGACACAATCAAATAATCAAACTGATTATTTTGCATATTGAAAATGAAAGACTTATCAATTTTTAGTTCTGATAACGGCAAGCGTTTTAAATAGGTTAAAGATGAATAACCCGTGCCAAAGTCATCAACAGACAATTGGACGCCTATATTATGAATTTCATTCAATACAATCAATGACTCATCAAGATCCGTCATAATGACACTTTCTGTCACTTCTAAGATAATCGATTGAGCGGGCACTTGATAAGCACTTAATAAATCAGCGATAATGTTTGAGAACTTTGGAATAAGCAAATCACACGATGAAATATTAATCGATAAAATCAATTCAATGCCCGCGTCTAATAACTGTTTTTGCTGTACTAAAACTCGCTCTATTATCCACAAAGTAATAGTTTCTATAAAACCATTTTCTTCCGCGAACGGAATAAATTCAGAAGGCGGTATTAATCCCTTAGTGGGGTGAATCCATCGAATCAAAGCTTCAGCATGACTAATTATACCGGTGGAGACTTCTAACTTAGGCTGATAATACATAACAAATTCATGCTCAGCCACTGCTCGACGTATTTCAACCATCAGTGACAAATGATTTTGATCCAAAAATTCAAACGTAGGATCAAATACTAAGCAACTCTTATGACTATGCTTAGCCTGATACATCGCTAAACCTGCTTTATGAACTAACGAATTCATATCAAGAGCATGATCTGGATAGCAACTCATACCAATGCTGGCCGTGATCAACACACTCTTATTTTCTAACTCGATAGGAGTATCGATCACTTTAAGCAATTTCACAGCAATATTTTTTGCTTGGGTAAGATCAGTTTCCAACAATACCGCAAACTCATCACCCCCCAATCTTGCCAAAATATCAATATCTTGATTTATGACTGTTTTCATTCTGGTCGCCAATTCAAACAGTAACTTATTACCTAACTCATGCCCCATAATTTCGTTAATTTTTTTAAATCGATTGAGATCAATAATCATCACTACAAGAGACTTATCTAATCTATAGGCTATTTTAATGGCTTGAATCAATCGATCATTGAAGAAGATCCTATTGGGTAAACCTGTTAACGCATCAAAATTAGCCAACATCATTATTTTGGCTTCTCTATCTTTAATATTATCAGCCATTTCCTGAAATGCAAATGCAAGTCCACCAAATTCATCAACTCTATTTAAGTTGATTTTAGTTGAATAATCCCCCCGTCTGAGACGCTGAGCAATATCAGACAAGGTTTGAATCGGCAAGGTTATATTTTTAGCAATCCGTTTGCTGATTAACAAGGCGATACAGAACGCCAACAATCCTAAAACAAACACTAACTGCTGTATAAAATACAAAGGTTGCAAGGCTTTATTTAAAGATTTTTGTATTAACACGAACATTGTTGACTCTTTATCGATGCTAACAATCTTAAGATGCGCTAAATAGGTCTCTTGCTTTAACTCCAGCACAACGCTGTTTTTAAAATGATCCAGATCAACTTTAGATAAACTCTCGATTAAAAACCGATGCTGTTCCTTTGGAAAACTAGACGCTAAAAGCTTTAATTTAGCGGGTGTTTTGGGAGGGGTTTCACGCGAAAAAAAAGATAAATCAAGATCAATCAACTTTTGCATGTTACGCGTTGATTCATCATTAATAATAAAAGCAGAAGCAAGCCAAGCAATTGGCATTGGCCCCAATACGGGTACAATAACAATATCGTAAAGGTGATTATTAATCAGCACAATACTTGAAGCAGAGCCTTGGTGCTCAGCTAAACGAAGTAAATCATGGAGTAAAGAACTGTGATTTTCTCCCCCACTATCACTAGAAGAGGCTATTATTGTTTGATGATTATCGGCAAGAAACATTAAGTCTGCCTTTAAGCGACTACGATGATTGTCTAAAGTAGAAACAATCGTTTTTTGATCTTCAGTCGCTATTGCCTGACGAAAAGCGAAATCAGCCACCAGAATCCTGGCCTGTTGAGCTAAAGTTTTACTGTGCTCCTCTGCAATATAAACGAATAGTTGTACGCCTAAACTTAGATTCTTTTCAATCTCAACCTTAGCGTTATTCGATAAGATGGTGTTCAATATCAACATCAACAGGAGTTGAATAACAAATAAGAGAACACCAAAAGAAACAATAATGCGTGTTTGTAACCGACGAAACTGAAAAAATTTTCTCATGATCATTGCAACACTTAAGCCAAATTCTTATTATCCAGGAGCGATACCATAAAAATAAGCCATCATATTTAATCAGTGCATTGTTCAACTTAAGTCGGCATAGGCCACATTGAAGACACAATGACCTAAGAACAAGCCTTCAAATTAGTTAGATAGGTATTTTTTCTAGCCAGATATTCATCAACAAAAGCCTGCATGGACTCTGCATCATAAACACTGGGCACACTAATCGCCAATTTTTTAAAACCCGTGCCAACAACCGCCTCATCCGCTTTCATTTGGAAATGTAAAAAAGCGGTGGCACGTTTACCGTCTACGTCTATTTTAGGCTCCAACATCTCTACAGAAGCCTGTTTAAAATCAAGATGATCAAATGATAGGGTCATGCTTTCGTAAATCACTAAAGGTCGATTTAAATTAAACATTACTTTTTCTTGCGCTAACAATGGCACCAACACATAGGGGAAGTTTTGCCCCGAAAAAGCCACGTAATCACGAATAAAGCTTTCAATTAAAGCAGGATTATGACTCACTGCACCGGAACGTTCAACCTGCAAATACGTTTTCCCCTGATTATCATTGACATCCATTTGCTCGGCATCAGTCGCAGGGAAATTTAATAACACATCATGTCCCACCATACCCGCAAAGGTAAAATGCATGTTTTGGCTAAGACCATATTTTTCTAAGGCTAGAGAGAACAACAAATCGCCAGGCACACAAAAACGTTTAGCATCAACATCGTGTAATGGATTAAAATCATGTGCTATCTCTTTAGCAAACATGCTGGCTTGTGTTGCGGCAATACTCACACTGCCCTCTTGGATATTATAAAATTCTTTTAAAAACATATTGTTATTTAATGATGCGGATAATTGGTTTATTTTACCATACCGTTTAATTTGTTTCACTGCGTCAAATGAATAGCAAGTCGCGCCCTTACCTGAGCTAAACGTAAAAACAGACACCGATAGCGTTGACTCATCCGGTAAAAATATCTCAAGCGCTTTAAGGTACAATACCACTTAATATTATTTGACAGCGATAAGGCGCAATCCACCATGCATGAAATGTCGCTCTGTGAAAGTATGTTACAAATCTTAGAACAACAAGCCAAAGCACAACAATATCAACGGGTAAAAACGGTTTGGTTAGAGATTGGAGCCTTATCCGGTGTCGAAACCGAGGCCTTACACTTTTGTTTTAGTGTGGTCATGCAAGGCTCTTTAGCCGAAGGCGCCCTGCTTGAAATTATAGAAGAACCCGGACAAGCGTGGTGTCTGCCTTGTGGGATTAATGTTCCGGTTGAACAATTATATGATCCCTGCCCGCACTGCGGCAATCATCAATTACAAGTCAACGGTGGCGATCAAATGCGAATTAAAGAATTGGAGGTAGAATAATGTGTGGTATCTGCGGTTGTGGCGAAGGCCATCTACATTTAAAGGAACACGATCATGAACATAATCACGAACACACACACAGTCATGCGGCGGCCCATTCTCATGCCCCAGGTTTAAGCCCCTCGCGCATGGTTCAAATTGAACAAAATATATTAGCCAAAAACAATCAATACGCTCACGAAAACAGACGCTATTTTAGCGAACACGACCTATTAGCCTTAAATCTTGTCTCTAGCCCTGGCTCTGGTAAAACCACTTTATTGACTGAAACCATTATGCGGCTTAAAGATGACATCAGCATAGCCGTGATTGAAGGCGACCAGCAAACCACCCGTGATGCAGAACGTATTCAAGCGACCGGTGTACAAGCCCTACAAATCAATACCGGCAAAGGCTGTCATCTTGATGCGCATCGAGTCGGTCATGCCTTAGAAACATTAAACCTTGCGGA